>NZ_CFKYFN010000009.1:0-7180 GCF_985060555.1 Odoribacter sp.
ATTTGCGGGGGAATACCTAAAGATACAAAAAAGCCAACTAATTCGCAACATTTTGTGTATGAATTAGTTGGCTAATTTTATACTATTTACTGAATATCCCTACATAATGTAACAATATGACAACCATTTCACCGCATCAGCCGACACTAGCAAAAATAAACCCTACCTCACAATAAGTCTTTCCGGAATTTAAGTTCCACAAAAGTGAGATTTAAACGTTCAGGCAACCTCTTCGGCAAAAATTTTTCTGTCAAGACATCCGGTTTTTATAATCTTCGTAACCGAATTTACGGACCAGACGAAAACCGGTCTCAGGATTCCAAATTCCGATGGAAGGATGGGTGACCCCGTTGAACATGGTCGTTTTGACCATCGTATAATGGATCATATCGCGAAAAACGATACGATCTCCGACCCGGGGCTCACGTCCCCCGTCAAAAGCCCAATCTCCGTAGTAATCACCGGCCAGACAACTGTTTCCTCCCATCCGCCAACGCTTTTCCCCTTCGGCAGGTTCATGAGTGCCTAAAATAGCCGGCTTATAGGGCATTTCGAGACAATCGGGCATGTGACAGGCAAAAGAAACATTCAACATCAAAGTATCGACACCTCCGTTACTGACTTTATCTTCGACAGTGGCCACCAGACAACCGGTATCCCAGGTAAATGCACTACCCGGCTCGAGAATGATCCGTAAATGCGGATAACGCGAACGAAAATCACACAAGATATGAATCAGTTCCTCCTCATCGTAATCTTTATGAGTCATCAAATGTCCTCCCCCCATATTCAACCATTTGATTTGCGGGAAAAACCGGCCGAATCGTTCTTCGACAGCAGCCAGCGTACCTCTCAAATCATCCGGACGGGATTCACACAACGAATGAAAATGTAAACCATCGATTCCTTCCGGTAAATGAGTCAGGTCGGCAGCCAATATGCCCAGACGGGAAGTGGGACTGGCCGGATTGTATAAATCGGTTTCAACAGTAGAAAATTCCGGGTTTACCCGCAACCCACAAGAGACACCTGCCCGATGGGCCCGCCGTCCGAAACGCTCGTATTGTCCCAACGAATTAAAAGTGATGTGGTTGCTGCAATTCAATATCTCGCCGATCTCTCCTTCGGTATACACCGGAGCATAAGTATGAGCCGGAGCGCCATATTCTTCAAAAACAAGACGAGCCTCCGCCAGCGAACTGGCAGTGGCTCCATCCGAATGTCTGCTGAGTTCCGGAAAAATACTCCACATAGCGTTGGCCTTCAAAGCTACGATAATCTCTGCTCCGGTAGCCTTCCTCACCTTGTCGATCACCCTCAGGTTGTCTGCCAGCAAGGTTTCATGCAATACATAGCAAGGAGAGGGGACAGTGGATAAATCCCAGTTGCTCAGAATCGTATCCTTATCGATCATACTTCCAGGTCGATATCGAATTTTTCAACCCAAGGCAATCCTTGTTCTCCTAATTCTGCCAGGAATGGATCCGGATCGAATTGTTCCACATTATACACTCCTGCGCCTTTCCAAAGTCCTTTTGCAAACATCGCGGCTCCCAGGGCAGCCGGAACACCGGTGGTGTAGCTGACAGCCTGTGTACCGGTTTCTTTGAAAGCAGCTTCGTGGTCACAATTGTTATAAATATAATAAGTATGTTCTTTGCCGTCTTTGAGCCCTTTAATGCGGCAACCGATCGAAGTCTCGCCATGATAGTTGTGGCCTAAGGATTTCGGATCGGGCAATACGGCTTTCAGGAATTGCAAAGGTACGATCTTCACTCCGTTAAATTCCACCTCGTCGATACGAGCCATACCGATATTCTGAATCACCCGCAAATGGGTCAGGTATTCCTGTCCGAAGGTCATCCAGAAACGAGCCCGTTTGATGGTCGGAAAATTCTTGACCAGAGATTCCAGTTCCTCATGGTACAACAGATAAGACTCTCTTTCCCCGATATTCGGATAAGTCAAGGTCTTATGAATTTCGAGCGGTCCTGTCTTGACCCATTGTCCGTTTTCATAAAAACGTCCGTTTTGGGTGATCTCCCGAATATTGATTTCCGGATTGAAGTTGGTAGCAAAAGCCATTCCGTGATTTCCGGCATTACAATCTACGATATCCAGATATTGAATTTCATCGAAGTGATGTTTGGCAGCATAAGCGGTAAAGATCGCCGATACGCCCGGATCGAATCCACATCCCAGAATAGCGGTCAATCCTTTTTCTTTAAAGCGTTCATGGTATGCCCATTGCCAGCTATATTCGAAATGTGCTTCATCTTTAGGCTCGTAATTAGCCGTATCCAAATAGTTCACTCCGGCTTCCAGACAAGCTTCCATAATCGTCAGGTCCTGATAAGGAAGAGCAACATTAATCACAATATCCGGCTTGAATGAACGCATAAGTCCGGTCAATTCCTCAACATGATCTGCATCCACCTGAGCGGTCTGAATACGATTACCCCCTACGGCTGCAGCAATCTCGTCGCATTTCGATTTGGTGCGGCTGGCCAGCATAATATCGGTAAAAACCTTATTCTTTGCAACTTTATGCGCAACAACGGTACCAACGCCTCCGGCACCGATAATTAAAACTCGACACATGGACAATTTTTTTTAAGTTATTACTAGTTGAGCAAAGATACAATATTTTTTGATCCGAAAAACATTTTTCATTTCAAGTCATTCAAATAAAACAGGCATTACTCCAATATTTTCCCGCTAATGAGCAACAACGACAGCTCGGAGATTTTTGCCTGGTAGAGGGCAGAAACTTTACGGTCGACGGCATCGATATAACTGCGCTGAAATTCCCTGAATTCGATTCCCGGCAAGGTTCCCAATTTATACTTTTCGAGTGCCGCATCGAGGTTATCGAAAGCAACCCGTTCGCTTTCTTCCTCAAAGCTTACGATCTGCAGGTTATTCTCGTAGGTATTGTAGAGCTGTGCCAAATCGGCTTTTACCTGCTGTTCCGCTTCCTGATAAGAAAGGGCGGCATTTTCCATATCCAATTTCGCATTTCTGATCTTCCTCCGGTTTTCCAATCGGTTAAAAATATCCACACTCAGGGAAAAACCCCAATACGGACCGTTCGAACGGTTGAGGGAAGTGACCGAGGCCGGAGATTTGGTGCGGTTGTAGTTATATCCGGCATCGAAATCTAATTTAGGGAACAAAGCGGCCCGGGCGATCTTCATGTCCAATTCAGAGACTTTCCGGTCCCGGCGCCCGATTTGCAGGGTAGTATTGTATTGCAACAGATCGGTCAATAAATCCTGATATTGCAAAGGCATATGCAGCCGGATAGAATCGTCTACGTACATATGTTTTTGCAGATCGGTATTCATGATAGTATTCAGTGAAATATAAGCACTTTTCAACAGTTCTTTTTCTTTCATATAATTCGAACTGTCGGCATTTAAATCGAGTTTTGCCTGTTGGGCCTCCAAACCCGATAATACTCCGATCACATATTTATCACGGGCCTCGGCATAACGGGCATTCGACAACTCCAAAGAATGCCGTGCAGCTTCGAGCTTACTGTGCTGACGTACAACATCGTAATAATAAGAACTTACTTCGACGATCAGGTTCTCGACAGCTGCCTTGGTGTTCAGTTCGCCGATCGCCAGCATTTCGGCATAACGGTTGTGAGTCATAAACATTTCCATACCGTCGAACAAACGCCAGTTGAGAGAAACTCCGGCACTCAAAGCATCCGAACGGGAATTATCGGCCCTTCTGTCTTCTCCGTCGGAGACCACTTTACTATCGGTAATCGATTGTTTCTGGGCAGCATCGATACCGATAGTCGGAAGAAAAGGCCCGTAATTCAGGTTATTTTCAGCCTGACGTTGTTGATTACGGATAATTTTGATCGAATAATTCGACTCCAACGCCCGGGCGATACAACTATCCAATGTAATTTTAACCTGGGCAGAAGAAAACCCTGGAATAAAAAATAAAAAACAAACGATGAAGAATAGTAAACTATATTTTCCCATAATCATAATCAAAAAATTCTTTACTCTTTATGCTCTTCCCCGATCACGTTCACCTTTTCTGTCGACAGATAAGAATAAATCGCCGGAATCACGAACAAGGACAAGAAAGTAGCACATACCATCCCACCGACAACGGCGATCCCCATGGCTACCCGGCTTTCAGCACCGGCACCGGTAGCGATAGCCATCGGAAGAATACCCAAAACCGTCGACAAACTCGTCATCAGAATCGGCCGGAAACGAGCGACAGCAGCATTTTTCACAGCTATCAGCATCGGTTCACCCATCGCTTTCCGCTGGTTGGCAAACTCTACAATCAGAATACCGTTCTTCGACACCAGCCCGATCAACATGATTACACCGATCTGGCTGAAAATATTCATAGTCTGATCGAAATACCACAAGGACACCATCGCCCCGATCAACGCCAAAGGCACAGTAAACATAATGATCAGGGGATCCCGGAAACTCTCGAACTGAGCCGATAAAACCAGGTAAATGAATATCAATGCCAATACAAAAGCAAACATCAGACTGGACGAACTTTCCACAAAATCCTTCGAACTACCGGAAAGTGTCGTCTTAAAATTATCGTCTAACACATCGGCAGCAATCCGGTCCATTTCAGCCAATCCCTCTGATATCGTTTTTCGTTTAGCCAATCCAGCCGAAACCGTAGCGGCCACAAAACGGTCGTAGCGATACAATTGCGGAGGCATAGAACTCTCGGAAGTCGTCACCAGATTGTCCAATGCAATCAATTCACCATTATTATTCCGTACATAGATATTCTGTAAATCAGAGGGTTTATTCCGGTTTTCGCGGTCGATCTGACTCAATATCTGATATTGCTTCCCGTTCAGGATGAAATAACCGACCCGCTGTTCACTCATGGTCAGCTGTAAGGTCTCTGCAATATTCTGCATAGAAACGCCCAATACGGCAGCTTTATCCCGGTCGATATTGATGGTCAATTCGGGTTTGGTAAATTTAAGGTTCAAATCGGCCACCGAGAATACCGGACTTTTATTCACTTCGTCCATAAAGCGGGGCAATACCCGTTTCAGGTCGTCGAGGTTCTTGGCCTGAATAACGTATTCTACCGGCAAGCCTCCGCGACGTCCGCCAAAAGTCTGCTGTTGTGAAACCATCGTCCGGGCTCCGGTGAAATTACGTACCTGTACTCCCAATTCATCGGCAATCTCCTGTTGGGTACGTCCCCGTTCTTCGGGATCTACCAACCAAAGGTTCAAGTTGGAACGATTGGTATTTCCCCCACCGATCATTTCGATTATCTTTTCCTGTTCAGGGACCTCTTGTTCGATATAACTACTCAACTCATCGGCATATCGGCTCATATACTCGAACGTAGCGCCTTCCGGAGCCGTAGAGGTGATCCGGATATTCGAACGGTCTTCGAGGGGAGCCATTTCCGAAGGAATAGCCTGCCACAACAACCAGATCACCACGCCCGAACCGATCAGTATCAAAGGAGCGATCCACCGGTATTTCATAAAACCTTCCAATGCCCGGCGGTAGTAATCGACCATACCGTCGAAGAAAGGTTCCGTCGTACGGTAAAACCAGTTATCGGTGACATTGCGGGTAAGCAACTTGGTGGAAATCATCGGGGTAAAAGTCAGAGCGACAAATGAAGAAATAATGACTGCCCCGGTAATCACGATACTGAATTCCCGGAACAACCGCCCGGTCGTCCCCTGCAAAAAGACAATCGGGAAAAACACAGCCACCAAGGCTATAGTGGTAGCGATAACTGCAAAGAAGATCTCATTCGACCCCTTAAAACCGGCTTCGAGCGGAGACATTCCCTGTTCGATCTTCGTATAGATATTCTCCATCACCACAATCGCATCGTCGACAACCAGACCGATCGCCAGCACAATCGCCAGCAAGGTCAGAATATTTATGGTAAATCCGGCCAGATACATCACAAAAAAAGCACCGACCAAAGAGATGGGGATAGCCAATACGGGAATCAATGTCGTCCGCCAATTGCGTAAGAACAGGAAGATAATCAACACTACCAGAATAAAAGCCTCCACGATCGTGTCTTTCACTTCATTGATCGAATTGCGGATAAAGACCGTATTATCGAAAGCAATTCCGGCTTCGACGTCATCAGGCAAGTCTTTTTGCAAATCGGCCATCACTTCATACGCCCGGTCGACAATATCGATATAATTGGCTCCCGGCTGAGGAATGATGGCACAAGCCACCATCGGCACCCCATTCCGCTTCATAATCGAACGGGTATCTTCGGCGTCTACTTCTGCAATACCGATATCCCGGAAACGAATGACTTTATCGCCCTCCTCTTTGATGACCAGATTATTAAAATCCTCGATCGTCATCAGTCGTCCCAGGGTACGGATAGTCAGTTCGGTATTTTCTCCCTCGATCCGTCCGGAAGGCAATTCCACATTTTCCTGAGTCACAGCATTCCTCACGTCCATAGGAGTGATTCCATAAGCAGCCAGCAAAGACGGATCCATCCGCATCCGTACGGAATATCTTTTTTCTCCCCAGATGGAGACACTACTCACTCCTGAGATCGTCTGCAAGCGTTCCTTATAGTACTGATCGGCATACATACTCAGGTCGATCAATGACCGCTGGTCACTCCGCAACGAAACCGCAAAGATCGGCTGAGCATCGGCATCCGCCTTACTTACGGTCGGAGGATCCACGTCTTTCGGCAAACGGCGCATCGCTCCGGAAACTTTATCCCGGACATCGTTAGCAGCCGTCTCCAAGTCGACCTCCAACTCGAACTCTACCGTTATATTACTCCGTCCGTCCCTACTCTGGCTGGTCAACGAACGAATCCCCGGGATTCCGTTGATAGCCGACTCCAAAGGCTCGGTAATCTGCGTCTCGATTACATCGGCATTAGCACCTGGAAAACTGGTCGATACCGAAATAATAGGCGGATCGACACTGGGATAGTCACGTACCCCCAAAAATACCAGACCGATACAACCGACCAACATCATAATGATGTTCATCACCGTTGCAAATACCGGTCGCTTTATACATGTTGACGATAAGCTCATTTGTTATAGAGTTGCTGAGTTATTGAGTTTATAGAGTTACTGAGTTTATAGAGTTACTGAGTTTATAGAGTTACTGAGTTTATAGAGTTACTGAGTTTATAG
>NZ_CFKYFN010000010.1:0-22207 GCF_985060555.1 Odoribacter sp.
CAATAAAAACACCGCGGACAAAAACAACCGTTTATCGCACCGCAATCCGGACAGGCAACAACGACAACCTCGTCGTTGCAACCATAATGCGGACACTGACCCTCGGGGTAACCGTGAGGACAGTAACCCGAACCGGCACCGCCACCTTCATCGAAGAGATAGGTGCCTGATCTGGTCTTCATCCCCTCCGCCAACCTGATCGTCGAATAATGATCATACTGCCCCTCTCCGGCATGTCCGGCTAATTCTGAACGCTTCATGACCAGCAAACGTCCTGACAACCGGCCGTCCGTATAGCCGAAGGCTTTCACGAACTCACCTTCCAGCGTGGAGCAGAAAACCCGGCCGGTAAAATCACCGCCGCCAAGATAGCGAAAATTTTCCAAACTTTTCCCGATATTTCCACGGGCATCGGAAGATGGCACCAAAGTGATCACAAACATATCGGTCTCTCCGCTGCTACGACGGGCTATAACCAGACGACGGCGCGTAAAGGCCCGCTTCTGATAAAGCAATTTACCCGACTTAATTACGCTCTCTACATACAAACTGAAAGTATTCGACTGAAGAGGCACTTCAACCAAACGGACACCGCTATGCCCCGACTCCATCGCCTTATCCCACTCAGGAATCAATTCAACTGCAGGCAAGGCAGAGGATTTCGTCGCTACCCGATCTGTAAAGCGTAAGGGAGCCAGATCGGTGGCATTTTCTTCAAAATAATAACGGGCATCCCTTATTCCAAAATCTTTAAACTCAACCTCTCCCGTTGTCGGAGGTATTCGTTCCAGCTCATCGGAACAGGAAATAAAGAAGGATAAGAATATCCCTAAAATCAATAATTTTTTTCTTTTCATAAATCATTTACATTTCATTCATTACTCACTTCATTCATTTTTTTCTTTCATCAGCACCTCCTTTTTAAAAATAAAACATACTCCATTTACCAAAAACAGATCTTACCATCCGTATAAGTGAAAATCCGTTCTTCCTTTCCGGTAGTCAAATCCCTTAACCATAGCAGGGCATTGGCAGGTATTTCACTGAATTCCACCCACCTTTCAGTGGCCTCCTTTACTCCCAGCGAACACCATCCCGAGCCGTCATGATAATTCAATTCATACCAATGGCCAGGATATACACTATTGCCATCGTTACGTAATAAACACTCTATACCCGACAAGGAAACTTTTTTGCCCATATCCCATTGTAAAATGTAATTCCGATCTGAAAAGGCATAAGAAATCGGATTATCATCGAAAGCAGGGGAAGAAGCGGTGAATCCCGGAACATTTTGCAGGGGTTTTATACTTTCCCCTTTCGCGTTATATAATACACATTCACCTACATAAAACGGCCTTCGGGAACATATTCTCCAGTATCGGTAGGATTGGGAAGAACCGGTTTTTATTTCAGCCCATTGCAATTCGGAGATATATTTAAACACGCCGATACTGTCTTTCCGTCGGAAAGAGGGATCATTGGAAGCTTCCACCACCGAATTCAAAAACGGTCGGTTGGCCGACCTTAGCATGAGCCTTGAAGGATACTTCCGTTTCAGTTTTAACGTGAGCAGGTGAGTGGTATCGGGTCGTAACAGCTGTACTTTTCCGGTCAAATCCAATAGAAAAGGATAAGAAACGGCAACGGCATCCCCGTCCGGATAAATCAACGGCAAATATACAATACCACACCCGACATCTTTAAAAAGGAACCGTCCTTCCCGAAGTCCGGCATAAGCGACAGGTTCCCATTTCAAGTCATTGAATACACCCAAATACCCATAGGTAACGGATACCGGTTCGAGGGGTGTCACCGGGACATCTTTCACCCGGGTATAGCAGGAAGTCACGTCCCGGTAAAAAGGACTTCGGAAAAAAGGAGGAATGTATTCACTTTTACCGGTGTCCGGAGCAGGATTACGGGTAAAAGTCTGGCGATAAATCTTCCCCTGTTTATTAACCTCAAATGCGAGACGTTGTATACTGTTCATCTGTCTGTTATCTATCATCACCGACCAGCAATGTCTGTCGTTCCGGGTCGGGAAAGCCGGATTCAGGTCCAGAGCAACCGGACACAGCGTAAGTCTGGCCAACCAGCTTCTGAGCATAGCCAGGCTCACACATCCCGTCAGATTATAGTTGATAAGATTTCCCCGGTACAATACTTTTGCCTCCCGGGGAATCCGGCCATTAAAAATCTGAGACAACCCGATGCCTGTTGCCACTTCGTTGCCGATATCGTCATAGTTCAGTAAATCGGCAATATCGGTGTTGAATATCGAATCCTGCAACCTGAAAAGTTGCTGGGGACGTTCGTGTCCAACCCGGTAGGGCAATACATACTCACACAATTGACCGAACAGCAAGTTTTTTAACCAGGGTCTTTTTCGGATGGCACTAAAAGTCGAGTCGATATAAGTAATCAGAAAATTACTATCCAATTGTTCGATATCTTCATACCGCACCAACCCTTCCGTTGCACCGGGTTGTTGAAAGAATGCTTCGTACAAAGTCGCTTTAAAAACGAAACTTTGTCCACAGTAAACCGAATCGATCCATTGTTTATAAACATCGAGGGCCTCTCCCTCATACCAGCCATGACCCGGCATGTTAGCGATCAGATAGCAGGCAGCCCGGTATTTCAACGAATCGGCAGGATGCAAAGAATAATGTTTTAATACCTGCTCCAGCTGCATCCTGTTTTTCCCGCTTTTACTCAACGCCTGTTCCAATGGTGAGTCGGACGTGCAGCTGATAAAAAAACAACTCCAGCACACAAAGAAAAAATAATATTTGCTCATATATGTCTTACTCTTTGGGTCGATAATTCTGTAAGAAAATTCTTGCCTGATTTCTAATCCGCAAAACCGAGGTATTGACTACTTTCACTTGCATAGACAACATATATTCGGCCTGTATGGCTGCCTGGCCGGGAGAGCCGTCAGCCCGGTACAGATTGAACAAATGATAATGCGGAACTATATAGGCCGGAGTCATAAAAGAAGCGGAGAGATAAGCCTTTTCAGCTTCTGCATTCCTGCCAGCCTGCTGATAGCACATCCCCAAATCGCACACCAGCCGGGAGGATGGTTTTAAAGCACAGGCATTTTCCAGCACCGGCAGGGCTTCCGCATATTGCCGGTGATTGAATAATGTCTTTCCGTAACAAAGTACAAAATCAGCATTTCCCTGCAGATACCGGTAAGAGTTTATCATCCCTGTTCCGGTCAGAACCGATACATCCGATTGTGCTTCTGACAGAAGCCTGTCCGCCCTCTTTTCCTGCCTGTATTCAAAACAGATAAAGACCGGTAAGGAAAGAAGGAACAGGCCGGCAACAAATCTGTACCCGGTTTTCCATCTCCCCTTTATAAGGACCGGAGACGACACATTTCCGGCAATTACAGCCAAAGCAACAACAGCGATAGTTATAATCAAACCGATCGAAAAAGGGTAGCTGAAAAAACCGAAACTCAGGATTGCCAGAAATACGGAACCCGTATCACGGGATTTTTGATTTCCACGGAAAGAGTGACGGCATCCGGTAAAAATCAGGAGAACAAAGAGAACAAAACCTGCAATTCCCGTTTCAAAAAGTATCCGGAGAAATTCGTTAAAAGCATACACATTATTTCCGGCAACGTTTGCATAAGCAGAAACGGAATGTTCCCTAAACCATCCGGCCTGTAAAGGCATATATAAAGCCTCGAGACTACCCTGGCCCCACCACAATGCTTCCGGCAGTTTACTTCCGATAACCTGCCAGATTAAAAATCTGCCTTGCACGGAGTCCGGCCGCATCCGGTATCCGGCATAGATTCCAATTAACAGGATTCCCGACAGTAGTATAAACGACAAGTAGTTCGGATACCGGTATTTTTGCCGGGCTGCTTTCCACAGTATACCCATAACCAAAGCAATCCAGGATGCCCGGGAATTTATGGACAGTATACCATAAAGCAAAAGTAAAAAATTCAGCAACCAGCACACCTTCCACCCGATGCCGAACTCTTTCTTAAAAGAACAGATCCCTGCCAGAAAGGAAAGTACTAAAAACAATGCGAGTATAGAGGGATTGAAAAAACATCCCGTACCCTTCAGTAAATAATGGTAGGAGGGCAGGAAATCCGTGATTTGTAAAATATACCATATTCCTTGCAGCCCACCTGCGAAAAACAACAGGATAAAAAATGTATTGCCCGACTTTATATTCCTTGCATAAACATATAACAGGAGCAGCATAACGGTATAAAGGGGAACATTCGGATTAAATACCCGGTCGGTTATCAAAATACGACTTCCGTAATAGAGGACGAATAAGCCGAATATCAAATCCAATTCATTTAATCTGAATTGCCGTTTTCTGAGAATCTTCATCCCCACCCATAAAGCAATAACTATAAAACCGCCGAACCTTGCAGTCGATCCTGTTAAATAGACGTCGACAGGCCAAAGGACCGGGCATAAAAACAGCAGGAAGCCTACCGGGAAATACTCAACGCAAATCCCCTTACAAAATTTCAATTTATTTTGCATATAAAACAAAACATAAAAAGGCATGGCATTTTGACACACCTGAAAAAATCAGCACCTTGATGTATTTTATTAAAATTCTATTACAGAATATTACATTTCAAATATATTACACCGATTGAAGTCAAACAAATATTCAATATTCTATAATATACCAAAGATTAAAAAACAGAGAATTAAAGTTTTGCTCTTTCAGGAAAAGGTATCCTTTTTATTACAAGAAAATCAGGATCATAAAGGCCAGATTGCCTAATTGGGTCAGTGCTGCTTTGGTCAGACAGCCGTAGAGGCTCATAACGGCAAACGTGCCGACGGTGACGAAAAAGGTTGAAGCGATCGATTCGGTCGTGAATACCAGAAAATGAATGGAGAAAGTGATCTCTCTACCATTCGATTTCCTTCAACCCATGTTCCCGTAGATATTGATTTGTGCGGCTGAACTGGTGATTGCCGAACCATCCGCCCCGGTTAGCGGAAAGCGGGGAGGGGTGTACGCATTTAAGTACCAGGTGCCGGTCGGTATCGATAAATGCGCCTTTGCGTTGGGCATAGGATCCCCACAACAGGAATACCAGGTGTTCTTTCTTTTCTGCGATCTTGCGGATAACGGCATCGGTGAAAGTTTCCCAGCCTTTGTTCTGGTGCGAACCGGCCTGGTGGGCCCGTACGGTAAGCGTTGCATTGAGCAGCAGTACCCCCTGGTCCGACCAGCGTTCCAGGTTGCCCGAACGGGGAACAGGAGTACCCAGGTCATCGTGTATTTCTTTAAATATATTTTGCAGGGAAGGCGGTTGCTCGATACCTTCGGGCACGGAAAAACAAAGGCCGTGCGCCTGTCCGGGACCGTGGTAAGGATCCTGGCCGAGGATAACGACTTTCGTATTGTCTACCGTGCAATGGTTGAATGCATTGAATATCAGTTTGCCGGGAGGGAAAATCCGGGTTTGGGCGTATTCGTTTTTTACAAAAGCGATCAGTTCGGCAAAATACGGTTTGTCAAATTCTTCCTGAAGCAGTGCTTTCCAGGATTCTTCAATTTTAACGTCCATATGGAATAAGTTTTACCTTGATTTCAAATAGTTTCGGCCACCGTTTCCCGGTGACATAAAAAGTTCCTTTCCCGGCATTCCACGCGATACCGTTCAGCACATCGTCTTTGTCGTCTAGCCGGGCTTTATCGGCGGCAGGCAGGAGCCCGGGCAGGTTCAGCTCGCCCCGGACAATGCCGGTTTCCGGATCGATGACGACAATCCGGTCGGTCAGCCACACATTCGCCCAGATCATACCGTCTACGTATTCCAGTTCGTTCAGTTGGTCTACCGGACCGTTATGATCGTATACTTCTACTTCTTTCAGTATATTGAACGTCGACGGAGCGATATGGTAAAGCTTGTTGCTGCCGTCGCTCATGATCAGGTGGTCTCCGGCCGTAGTAATCCCCCAACCTTCGGAATTATAATTGAAGGTCGATTCCAGGGTAAAAGTTTTCAGATCGTAAATGAAACCTTTGCGTGACCGCCAGGTGATCTGGTAAATTTTATCTTCATATATCGTGATCCCTTCTCCGAATAACTGACTGTCGATATTTAAAACCGATAGAGTTTTACCGGTTTGCATGTCTGTTTTACGAATAGACGATTCGCCATATTGCCCCGTTCCCTCGTATATAAAACCGTCCTGATAGATCAAACCTTGTGTATAGGCTTTCGGATCGTGAGGAAAAACGTTGACTACTTCATAACTGTAAATGGCCGGAGCCTGATCGGGTTTCACCCGGATCGTCGTTGTCGCGATTCCCCGTTTGTTGTCCGGATGCCATGCCATCACTTTGATGGTCATATTGCCGGTTTTACCTTCAGGTATCCGGTAAGTAAAACTCCGGTCCTCTTTACCGGCCGTTGCGATTTGCTGGCCGTCGATATAGAAGGCGGCAGAATCGACAGGGAAACGGTCCTTGCTTTCAAAACCGATAACGATCTCCTCGTTGAAAGCATACATCTTATCTTTCCCGGGCGATGTAAGTTGAATACTTTTCACATACCTCACCTCGTCTTTCGGAAGTTCTGCAGCCAAAGGAGTTTTTTTTTCTTTGTTCGCCGTTTTATTCCCTCCGCAGGAACAGATGAAAAAGGCACATAATATGTAAAAAAAACAGGTCATCCGCTGTTCGTATCTGTTCAATTTTCTACCAGTTCCCATTCATATCCCTCTTTGGTATCCTTAATGGCGACTCCGGCTGCTTTCAGTTCGTCCCTGATCTTGTCGGAAGTGGCCCAGTCTTTCTTTTGCTTGGCTTCTGTACGGATAGACATCACCATATCCAATATTTTCCCCAGCACTTCGTGATCCTGGCTCACCGATTCGCTTTCGGCCTTCAGTCCCAGGATATCGAATACATAATCCTGATACAGTTTTTTCAATTTAGCCAGATTACCGGCGTCTATCTTCTCGTTTCCTGCCACCAGTGAATTGATCATCCGTACTCCGTCGAACAAGTGGGAGATCAGGACCGGTGTGTTGAGGTCGTCATCGATCGCTTCTTCACATTGGGTGATCAGTTCATCCACATCTACCGTATTACCGGCCGAAGCTTTCACTTTGTCCAGTGCCCGGACCGCTGCCATCAGGCGTTCATATCCCTTTTGGGCGGCTTTCAGGGCCTCGTTCGAGAAATCCAGCGGACTCCGGTAGTGGGCCTGCAGGATAAAGAAACGGACGGTCATCGGGGAATAGGCTTGCTCGAGCACATCGTTTTCTCCCGAAAAGAGTTGGTCCAGGGTGATGAAATTCCCCAGCGATTTGCCCATTTTCTGTCCCTTGATAGTGACCATATTGTTGTGCATCCAATATTTCACGGCTTCGTGTCCGTAGGCAGCCGTACTTTGGGCAATCTCACATTCGTGGTGGGGAAACTGCAGGTCCAGCCCGCCGCCATGGATATCGAAACGGTCGCCCAGATACTTCTGGCTCATGCACGAACATTCCAGGTGCCAACCCGGAAAACCGTTACTCCACGGAGAAGGCCAGCGCATGATATGTTCCGGAGTAGCTTTTTTCCATAGGGCGAAATCGGCCGGATTCCGTTTTTCTCCCTGGCCGTCTAACTGACGGGTGTTGGCAAATAACTCTTCCACCCGGCGGCCGGATAGTTTCCCATAGCTGTATTTTTTGTTGTAAGCCTCGACATCGAAATAAATACTTCCGTCGCTCTCGTAAGCGAATCCGTTGTCCAGGATTTTTTTCACCAATTCTTCCTGCTCGATGATATGGCCCGAAGCATGAGGCTCTATACTGGGCGGAAGGGTGTTCAATTGCTCCATATTGTGATGGTAGCGGTTGGTATAAAACTGAACGATTTCCATCGGTTCCAACCGGTCGAGCTTCGCTTTCTTCTCGATTTTGTCTTCGCCGTCGTCACTGTCGTCGGTAAGATGGCCGACATCGGTGATGTTACGCACATAACGCACTTTGTAGCCCAGATATTTCAGATACCGGAACAACAGGTCGAAAGTAATGGCCGGACGGGCATGTCCCAAATGGGCATCCCCGTAGACGGTGGGCCCGCAAACGTACAACCCGACAAAAGGAGGATTGATCGGTTCGAACTGTTCTTTCTTGCGCGATAAAGTATTATATAGGACCAGTCGATTTTTCATTTTCTATATCCATTTAGTTTAAAACGAAAACAAAAATAATAAATAAGTCAATACGATACCGACTTAACACGCAAAAATCAAATCTAACCGGTAAAAAATCAGTCTTCGGTCGAGAAGACTACCTTCATATTCGTACGGTTTTCCAATAGCGCCCCATAGGCATTATACACCTGTTGGCTTTTGTCACGGGTGGTGACATAATGCCCGTTATTCAGACATTCGATTTTCTGAAACTGACAAGGCAGTATGGTAGAGCCATATTGGTTGTATACCCCGAACTTCTTGTCCCGTTTGACGATATAACGATGGCCTAAAGAAATGATCTCGTCATACTGGCAGGGAATAATGGTCGAGCCGTACCGGTTGAATATGCCCTTTTTACCGTTTGCCGTGACGTAATAAATATTCCCTTCCTGTTGTATTTTGTTGTAGCGGCAAGGAATAATCGTACTTCCATAGGTGTTGACGATACCCTGAAGACCGTTATTCTCCACCAGATATTCTCTTCCTTCTTTCCGGACAGAATTGTATCGGCAGGGAAGTATCGTCGAGCCGTAAGTGTTGTAAATTCCGTATTTACCGCCTGCCGACACATAATAAACTCCGTCTTCGTATTCTATCGTGTTGTATTTGCAGGGGATAACGGTACTTCCATAGGTATTGACGATCCCTTTCAGACTGTCGTTTTCAACCAGGTATTTCCCCCCTTCTTTGTATATCGAAGTGTATTGGGTAGGAACGATTACCGAACCGTACAGGTTGTATATGCCCTGATATTTGCCTTTTGTCACGTAATAGGCATTGTCTTTGCATTCGATCTGGCTGAATTGGCAAGGGATAATAACACTTCCATAGCGGTTGTAAACACCTTTGAGCCGGTCCCGGCAGACGTAAAAACAACGGTCGGTGAGTTCGATCTGGTTATAGCGGCAGGGGATAATTGTCGAACCGTACCGGTTGTAAATACCGTACAACCCTTCCGACGATACCCAAAAAAAATTATTCGATAATTCTATTTTTTCAAAACGGCAGGGCAAGACCAGGGTCCCGTAATAATTGACAATTCCTTTCCGGTCGTCGCGGCTGATTTGAAGATACTGATTTTCATATTCTTCGATCTTATCGTATTCACAAGCGAGGGAAAGGTAAAGCCAGGCATACCCTTTTTTCAGGGCAATCGGCCGGTCAATCTCTTTCGGAAACCGGCCATCCCGTTTGTGCTCTTCATAAAAATAACTGATGATACCGTATTTCCGGCCCTTTCTGACTTTGAAAAAGCAATTGTGTTGAGGTACGATTTCGTCGTACTCGTACGGTATGGCCAGCTGTTTGTCGATCACGATACCGTATTTCCCGTTTTGCCGTTCGATCCGGCATTCGTCGAAATGGTTGTCGTAGCATTCTGCAAATGCAAAAGTTACACACAATAGAAAAATGAGGGTAGAAATCAGTTTCATAAGTTTGTTTTTAGACTTCAATAATAAGAAAATATTTCTTAATTCCCAAAGAAATGTATCGACTTATTAAAAAAATCGTATATTTGTTTACATTTTATTGCTGTCTCGATTTTCTTTTTTTTGATTTTCCAGTTCCGGCCGTCTCCTTCCCGGATGCTGTGGTATTCTTCGATGTATTCCTTCAGTTCTTTTACTTCTTTTGGAAGCAAGGAAATGAAACCGGTTTTTCTGAAATAGGATTGGGAAAGAATTCGCCGATCAGATCGGTTTCAAAAAGACTTTTGGGACACCTTACCCGGCGACGGATTATCCGATCAGGAATTCGAATAGGTTCGGATTGTCATTGAGATATTCGTAGAGGATACCTTCGGATTTCATGCGGTCCAGCAGGCCCTGGAAATCTTCGGGATGCTGGATCTCGATGCCGATGAGGGCAGGGCCTTTTTCGCGGTTTGTCTTCTTCTTGTATTCGAAATAGGTGATGTCGTCGTGGGGGCCCAGGACGTTGCTGACAAAACTCTGGAGTGCACCGGCTCTTTGCGGAAAACGGACGACGAAGTAATGTTTCAGGCCTTCATATAATAAAGAGCGCTCCTTGATGTCTTCCATGCGGGTGATGTCGTTGTTGCTGCCGCTGACCACACAAACGACGTTTTTTCCTTTAATTTCATTTTTGTAAAAGTCGAGAGCACTCATACTCAGGGCTCCTGCCGGCTCTACTACGATAGCGTCGAAGTTGTAAAGATTCAGGATCGTCGTACAAATTTTGCCTTCGGGCACGACGACGATATCGTCCAATACTTTCTTGCAGATAGCGTAAGTGAGCTCTCCTACCCGTTGTACGGCTGCCCCGTCGACAAATTTATCTACTTCGTTCAGTTCGGTTACCTCTCCGCATTCGAACGATTTTTTCATTCCGGCGGCACCGGCCGGTTCGACTCCGATGATCTTGGTCTTCGGGCTCATTTGCTTATAGAAACTACCGATACCGGAAGCCAGTCCGCCACCACCGATCGGTACAAAGATATAATCGAGCTTCATCCGGGCTTCCTGAATGATTTCTAAACCGACGGTTGCCTGCCCCTCGATGATCCGGGGATCGTTGAAGGGAGGGATAAATACCATATCGTTTTTTTTACAGGCTTCGATTGCTGCTGTATTGGCCTGATCGAAAGTATCTCCCGTCAGGACGACTTCAATGGATTTACCCCCGAACATTTTTACCTGGTTGATCTTTTGCCTGGGAGTAGTAACGGGCATATAGATTTTTCCCTGGATACCGAGTTTGCTGCAGGAGAAGGCTACGCCTTGGGCATGATTGCCGGCACTGGCACAAACCACTCCTTTCTCCATCTCTTCAGGAGTCAGGGATTTGATTTTATTATAAGCTCCCCGGATTTTATACGATCTCACCATTTGAAGATCTTCCCGTTTCAGAAAGATATTGGCTTCGTATTTATCGGATAGATTTCTGTTTTTCATGAGGGGTGTCGGGACCAGAATGTCGTTGAGCGTATGCTCCGCCGTCATGATATCTTTCAAAGAAGGAAAATAAGGATCACTCATATTGTTCGGTTTAATTGGTCTGTTTTTTCATTTACCCGATGTTCTTTGCTATAAAATCGCCTACTTCGCTGGTCGGATAGGCCTGTCCGTCTTCAGCGATATCTTCGGTAACGATACCGGCTTCGACCGAACGATCGACTGCCTGGCGGATGCTTGCTCCGGCTGCTTTCAGGTTGAAGGCATATTCGAACATCATAGCGGCGGATAAAATGGTTGCCAGAGGATTGGCCACATTTTTGCCGGCGGCCTGAGGATAGGAACCGTGGATCGGTTCGAACAGCGAGGTGTGGATACCGATAGAAGCGGAAGGCAGCAAGCCTAATGAGCCTGTGATGACACTGGCTTCGTCGGTGAGGATATCGCCGAACATGTTTTCTGTAACGATGACATCGAAATGTTTGGGTTGCTGGATGAGTTTCATCGCCGCATTGTCGACAAACATGTATTCGACATTTACCTGAGGATAAGCCGGAGCCATCTCTTGTACGGTTTCGCGCCATAGCCGGGAGGTTGCCAGGACATTGGCTTTATCGACAACTGTCAGTTTGTTGCGGCGCTTCATGGCGTACTCGAAACCTAATCGGCAAATCCGTTTGATTTCGGCTTTGGTGTATACACAACTGTCGAAAGCGGTTTGCCCGTCTTCCGAACGTCCCTGGGGCCGCCCGAAATAAATGCCGCCGGTGAGTTCCCGGATACAGATGAAATCGGCCCCTTCTACGAGTTCTTGTCGCAGAGGAGAGCGGTGAACAAGGGATTTGAAAGTACTGACCGGACGGAGGTTGGCATATAATCCTAATTTTTTGCGCATTTCCAGCAATCCTTGTTCCGGACGGACTTTGGCTTGGGGATTGTTGTCGAAACGGGGATCCCCGATCGCTCCGAACAATACGGCATCCGATTGCATACAAATCCGGTGAGTTTCTTCCGGATAAGGATTCCCGGTCTTGTCGATGGCTGTTGCCCCTACTGATCCGTAGGTATAGCCGACGGTATGACCGTATTTTTTGCAAGTGGCATCGATGGCTTTGATGGCCTGTTCTATGATTTCCGGTCCGATGCCGTCACCGGGTAATACTGCTATTTTTAAATCCATGATGAAATGAGTTTGTAAGGTTCATAAGGCGACTCTTGCACTGGCTTTGTCAGAACCGAAGGCTCGCCGATCGTTTTAACGGGTCTTTTCAAATGCTTCGATCTTATGGTGTATGCTCATCAGATAGTCGACATCATCGTATCCCTTCAACAAACACTCTTTTTTGTAGGGAGAAATTTCGAAAAGTTCTTGCTCTCCTGTGGCTGTCAAGGTGACGGTCTGCCGTTCCAGATCGATACTGACGGTGGTCGAAGGAGCTGACCGGACGACCTGGAATAGCTTTGCCAGAAACGATTCGCTCACCTGTACAGGAAGTAATCCGTTGTTCAGGGCATTGTTGCGGAAAATATCGGCGAAAAAACTGGAAATGACTACTTTGAAACCTGCTCCATAAATGGCCCAGGCCGCATGTTCACGGCTGGAACCACAGCCGAAATTTTTCCCTGCAATTAAAATTTCTCCGGTATAGTCGGGGGAGTTCAGGACGAAATCTGTTTTCGGGTTTCCCTGAGCATCATACCGCCAGTCGAAAAACAATTGTTTGCCGAACCCTTCCCGGGTGGTCGCTTTCAAAAAACGGGCCGGAATGATCTGGTCGGTGTCTACATTTTCGATTTTCAGTGGTATCGCTGTGGATGTTAGGGTTGTGAATTGGTTTATCATGAGTTGAAAAGAGTTACTGAGTTACTGAGTTACTGAGTTACTGAGTTACTGAGTTGTTGAGTTGTTGAGTTGCTGAGTTGCTGAGTTGCTGAGTTACTGGGTTGCTGAGTTGGAGTGAGTCGGGGACGGTGATTATGCCGTGGATAGCACAGGCAGCAGCGACGAGTGGGCCTGCCAGTAGAGTGCGGGCTCCCGGTCCTTGCCGGCCTTCAAAATTACGATTGGAGGTGGAGACACAATATTTCCCTGCCGGAATTTTGTCGTCGTTCATTGCCAGGCAGGCGGAGCATCCCGGTTGCCGCAATTCGAAGCCTGCAGCCTCGAGTGTATCCCTGATCCCTTCGTCGATGGCTTGTTTTTCTACCTGTTTGCTGCCCGGAACGATCCAGGCTGTCACGCCTGCTGCTTTTTGCTTGCCTTTCACATAGTCGGCGAATACCCGCAGATCTTCGATCCGTCCATTGGTACAACTGCCGACAAAAACATAGTCGACCGGTTTGCCCGGTAGCTTTTCGCCCGGTTTGAAGTCCATGTATTCCAGGGCTTTTAAGAAGGAAGGCAGGGAAGTCTCTTCGATTTCGGAGACTTCGGGGATAGAGTGGGTGAGGGCGATTCCCATGCCGGGGTTGGTGCCGTAGGTGATCATAGGGTAGATGTCGGCAGCATCGAATGTGACTTCTTTGTCGAAGATGGCGTCGGGATCACTGTATAGCTGCTTCCATTGTGTGACGGATTTGTCCCATTCGGTTCCTTGGGGCGCATATTCCCTGCCTTTCAGGTAGGCAAAGGTCGTTTCGTCCGGAGCGATCATCCCGCCGCGGGCTCCCATTTCGATGCTCATATTACAGATCGTCATCCGGGCTTCCATCGATAGCGAGCGGATAGCCGATCCGGCAAATTCGATGAAATGTCCGGTGCCGCCGCCGGTACCTAGTTTCGAAATGAGATATAAAATGATATCTTTCGAACAAACTCCGGGATTCAATTGTCCTTCGACATTGATCCGCATGGTCTTGGGTTTGGATTGCAATACACATTGGGAGGCTAATACCATTTCTACCTCGCTGGTTCCGATGCCGAACGCCACGCAGCCCATAGCTCCGTGGGTGGAAGTATGGCTGTCTCCACAGACGATGGTCATTCCCGGTTGGGTCAGACCTGTTTCGGGACCCACCACATGGATAATTCCGTTTTTGGGGGTACCGACTTTGAAAATCGTGATACCGTGTTCGGTACAGTTATTTTCGAGCATCGACAGTTGCCGGGCGGATTGCAGATCCTGTACCGGCAGATGTTGATTTTGTGTGGGTATATTGTGATCGGGGCTGGCTGTGACCTGAGCCGGACGGAATACTTTCGCGCCGCGCGAATGAAGCCCTTCGAAAGCTTGTGGACTCGTTACTTCGTGAATGTATTGCCGGTCGATATAGAGCACACATGAACCTCCGGCGATGGTGTCGACCGTATGGGCATCCCAGATTTTATCGAATAAAGTTTTCATAAGGTGTATTTTGACTTTGGGGTACTAACTTATTTTAGCTATCGCATCCAGGAACGACTCGACCGATGCGGTGACAATGTCTGTGTTGGCGCCGAAACCGTGGTACATTTTGCCTTTGTGGGAGACTTGTACGTGTACTTTACCCAGGTCGTCGCTTCCCCGGGTGATGGCCTGTACCAGGTATTCTTCCAGATGTACCCGTCGTTTGGTGATGCTTTTTACAGCATTGATGGCTGCATCGACCGGGCCGTTACCGCTGGCTGTTTCGGTGAAAATATCTCCCCCGAAGCTGATTTGCACAGTTGCTGTCGGTATGGAAGTCGAGCCGCATACAACCTGCAACCCCACCAGTTTTATGTCGCGGTGTTTGCGCGAAGCTTCACTACCGGCAAGTACTTCCAGGTCGCGGGTGGTAATGTCTTTTTTCTTATCGGCTAATTCCAGAAAGCGCTGGTAGATGGCGTCGAGTTCGTCATTGTCGGGAGTATAACCGATGGCTTTCAAATGATGTTTCAGTGCTGCACGGCCACTACGGGCGGTGAGGACGATACTGGACTGATCGACCCCTACGTCTTCCGGGGCGATGATTTCATAGGTCTCCCGGCTTTTCAGTACACCGTCCTGGTGGATGCCCGACGAATGGGCGAAAGCATTACGGCCGACGATGGCTTTGTTGGGTTGTACCGGCACCCGCATCAAACTGGATACCAGCTGGCTGGTAGCGATGATTTGCCTGGTGTTGATACCGATATTGAAATCCAGATTTTTGTGACAGGCAATCGCCATCACGATTTCTTCGAGGGCGGTGTTACCGGCCCGTTCGCCGAGGCCGTTGATCGTCACTTCGACCTGCCGTGCTCCGTTTTGTACGGCGGCTAAAGTGTTGGCAGTGGCCATGCCCAGATCGTTGTGGCAATGAGTGGAAATAATGGCTTTGTCGATGTTGGGGACATGATTCATCAGATAGGCGATCTTTGCTCCGTACTCGTTCGGCAGACAATACCCCGTGGTGTCGGGGATATTGACGACGGTGGCGCCGGCTTTGATCACTGCTTCTACTACCCGGGCCAGGTATTCTTCTTCTGTACGGCCTGCATCTTCGGCGTAAAATTCGACATCATCGACAAATCGACGGGCATATTTTACGGCCTCTACCGCTCTCCCGACGATTTCGTCGGGAGTGGAATTCAATTTTTCGTGGATATGATACCAGGAGGTACCGATTCCGGTATGGATACGTCCCCGTTTGGCAAATTTCAATGCTTCGGCAGCCACTTCGATGTCTTTTTTTACAGCCCGGGTCAGAGCACAGATGGTTGGAACGGTTACTGCTTTAGAAATCTCTACAACGGAATTGAAATCCCCGGGACTCGAGATGGGGAAACCGGCTTCGATGATGTCTACACCCAGTTTCTCGAGCTGCCTGGCAACTTCTATCTTTTCGATTGTATTCAGCTGACACCCCGGAACTTGCTCTGCATCCCGAAGGGTGGTATCGAATATATATACTTTTTCACGCATGAGGTGATGAGGTAAAAGGTTAGAGGCGAAAAGGCTATTAGGCTAAAAGCTATAAGTTATAAGGTGGAAGCGGGAGTAGGTAAAAAAGGGAAAGGGATTAGTGAAGGTTATTGGGGCGCTTTTCATCTTTTGCTTTTTCGCCGATCTCCTTTCACTTTTTACTTTTCGCTTCTAGCTTTTTGCTTCTAGCCTTTTCGCTTTAATTGTTTTCCGGTCTCAGTTTCCGAACGACGGCACCGGCTTGCCACATCTCGGATTCGCGCATGGTCTGAAGTTCTTTTTCCAGTTTTTCACGATAGTCGGGCCGGCTGTTGGAATCGATCGAACGTTGGGCTTCGTTGCCACAAGATACCTGGCCGTACAATTCGTCGAATACCGGTTTGGCGGCATCCCGGAATTTCTTCCACCAATCGAGTGCTCCCCGTTGTGCTGTCGTCGAGCAGTTGGCATACATCCAGTCCATACCGTTTTCTGCAATTAAAGGCATCAGACTTTGGGTCAGTTCCTCGACGGTTTCGTTGAAGGCTTCCGAAGGGGTGTGGCCGTGTTCGCGTAAAGTGTCGTACTGGGCTGCAAAAATGCCCTGGATCGCTCCCATCAGAGTACCCCGTTCTCCTGTCAGGTCGGAATATACTTCCCGCTGAAAGGTGGTCTCGAACAGATAACCCGAGCCTACTCCGATTCCTAAAGCGATAACCCGGTCCCAAGCTTTGCCGGTGGCATCCTGGAAGATGGCATAACTGGAATTTAATCCCCGTCCCTGTAAGAACATTCTCCGCAATGAAGTACCCGAGCCTTTCGGAGCGATCAGGATGACATCGACATCGGCCGGCGGGATGATGCCTGTGCGATCTTTATAGGTGATGCCGAAACCATGTGAGAAATAGAGGGCTTTGCCGGGAGTCAGGTGTTTTTGAATAGTCGGCCATACGGCGATCTGACCTGCATCCGATAGTAAATATTGTATGATCGTTCCTCTCCGGGCGGCTTCTTCGATGTCGAACAGGGTTTCGCCGGGTATCCAGCCGTCGGCTACGGCTTTATCCCAGGTTTTACTTCCCCGGCGCTGACCTACGATTACGTTGAAACCGTTGTCTTTCAGGTTCAGGGCCTGACCGGGACCTTGTACACCGTATCCTATAACAGCAATGGTTTCGTTTTTCAATACCTCGAGCGCTTTTGCCAATGGAAATTCTTCTCTGGTTACTACGTTTTCTTTTACTCCTCCGAAATTAATTTGTGCCATAATAATAATGATTTAATTGTTAGTGTTATTTTGTCCTTGATCCGGGTTGTTTACGCTTTCGTCGTATTTTCCCGTTTCTGTAAATATTCATTCAATAGTTCGCGTTTTGATTTGATGATCGCGATTTGGCCCGACCGGACGAATTGCTGTACTCCATGGGGTTGTAGTAATTCGAACAGAGACTGGGTATCCTCTTTGTGTCCGGTCTTTTCCAGTACGATATAATCGTCACAGATTTCCAGTATCCGTACATGGTGGTCGCGTACCAATTTTTCGACACTGTTGCTCCGGGTGACTTTGTAAAGTGCGATTTCCTGTTGTACCACTTCATCCGGGGTGAAAACAAAGGCTTTCAGTACATCGATTTTCTTTTCGATCTGCTTGACCAGTTTCTCTATCTTTTCGGGATCGGTGATGACGACTATGGTAAATTTGTGAATGCCCGGGATAGACGATTCCGAAGTCGTCAGGCTTTCGATATTGATATCCCGGCAAGTGAATACCGTCGTGATCTGGCTTAGCAATCCTACTTTGTTTTCTGAAAAGACCGTTATGATATATTCTTTATTCATCGCATCATTTTTCTATTTTATTATTATCGATAATCTCTTTTTCTCTCCCTTTTTTCCCTTTCTCCCCCTCCTCCCCCTCCTCTACCTCCTGGCCTCCTGGCCTCCAGCCTATAGCCTTTAGCTTTCAACTTTTTCCTTTATTCCAATCTCACATCCCCCACAGCTGCACCGGCAGGAACCATCGGAAATACATTCTCTTCCGGTTCAACCCGAACCTCCAGCAGAAAGGCTCCGGGATGTTCCTTCATGGCATGGATGGCTGTTTCCAGTTCGTCCCGTTTTTCCACGCACCGGTAGGCGATACCGTTTCCTTGGGCGATTGCCCCGAAGTCAGGGTTAGTCATTTCGGTAAATGAGTACCGCTTGTCGAAAAAGAGCTCCTGCCATTGGCGCACCATACCCAGAAAGCTATTGTTCAGCAGGATAATCTTCACCGGTACCCGGGATTGAAAGATGGTACCGAGTTCCTGCAGGTTCATTTGAAAACCACCGTCACCGACAAACAGGCAAACCTCTCTTTGGGGGGCTCCGATTTTTGCTCCGATAGCTGCCGGAAGACCGAATCCCATGGTGCCTAATCCACCCGAAGTGACGATACTCCGCGTATGTTTGAAGCGGAAATAACGGGAAGCTACCATCTGCTGTTGCCCGACATCGGTGACCAGAATCGCGTCGTGGTGATAGGCTTTCGATACCAGGTCGACTACTTCTCCCATACGGATTTGCTTGCTCGTGGGGTAGAGCGCCGGTTCTATGATTTCCTGATATTCGATGTTGTAACAGGCTTTGAATTCCGCTATCCAGTCGGTATGCCGGTTGGGGACCACTAATTCTGTCAGGGCGGGTAAAGTCTCTTTGACATTTCCCAGGACAGGTACGTCGGCATATATGATTTTATTCACTTCGGCAGGATCGATCTCCAGGTGGATGATCTTGGCGTTGATGCCGAATTGTTCGGGATTTCCGGTTACCCGGTCGTCGAAACGCATGCCTATCGCGATCAGTAAATCGCATTCTTTGTTTTTTATATTGGGGGCATAATTCCCATGCATACCCAACATACCGACGAATTGGGGATGATCGGAAGGAATGGCCGACAGTCCCAATAAAGTGGAAGCTGCAGGGATACCGCTTTTTTCCAGGAAAACACGTAGTTCTTTTTCTGCCCCGCCGAGGATGACGCCCTGGCCGATTAAAGCCAACGGTTTACGGGACAGATTGATCAATTTGGCCGCTTCTGCAATTTTTTCTTTATCGATGGCCGGAGACGGGCAATAACTCCGGATGAAGCTGACCTTTTCATAATGATATTCGGCCATTTCTTGCTGGGCATCTTTGGTAATATCTACCACGACGGGTCCGGGACGTCCCGTGCGGGCGATATAGAATGCCTTGGCGATGGCTGCAGGGATATCGGCGGCATGCCGTACCTGGCAGTTCCATTTGGTTACAGCCTGGGTGATCCCTACGAAGTTGGTTTCCTGAAAAGCATCGGTGCCCAGGAAACCGGAACCTACCTGTCCGCTGATCAGAACGACAGGAGTCGAATCCATCATCGCGTCGGCAAGGCCTGTTACCGTATTGGTAGCTCCGGGACCCGAAGTGACGATACAGACACCGGGACGTCCGCTTACCCGGGCATAGCCCTGGGCGGCATGTAATGCCCCCTGTTCATGACGTACGAGGATGTGGTTGAGACGGTCCCGATAGTCGTATAACGCATCGTATACCGGCATGATTGTTCCTCCGGGATACCCGAAGACGGTATCCACTCCTTCACGTAGAAGGGTTTCGATTACCGCTTTCGAGCCCGAAAAACAAGTTGTCTTTGTTACTTGCTTTTCCATATAGATAGATTGTGTAGTAGTGTTCATACGAAAAAAGAGATAAAAAGTAAAAACTTATGGGTTATAGAATGCGGACGGCACCCTGGTCGGCTGAACTGACGAACCGGGCGTAAGCCTGCAGGGATTTGGGTACCGTACGTTTGCGTCCGGCCGGTTCGAAGTTTTTTTGAGCGGCTAACCGGGCGGCAATATCGGGATCACTCAGTAACAGGTTGATGGTCCGTGCCGGAATGTCTATTTCGATCAGATCGCCGTCCCGGACGATGGCTAAAGCTCCTCCGGCAGCTGCTTCAGGTGAGATGTGACCGATGGATAAACCCGAAGTCCCTCCTGAAAATCGTCCGTCGGTGATCAGGGCACAGGCTTTGTCCAGATGTTTGGATTTCAGATAAGAAGTGGGGTAAAGCATTTCTTGCATGCCCGGTCCGCCTTTAGGCCCTTCATAACGGATGACGACGACATCTCCGGCTTTTACTTCATCGTTCAGAATACCGTTCATGGCTTGTTCCTGCGATTCGAATACTTTGGCACGTCCCCGGAATACGAACAGTGATTCATCTACTCCGGCTGTTTTTACGATACATCCGTTGCGGGCGATGTTCCCGGTCAGGACAGCCAGTCCCCCGTCTTTGAAATAAGCATGGTTTACATCCCGGATACATCCCATCCGACGGTCGGTATCGAAGCGGGCATAGGTTTTACTTTGAGAACCCAGTTCCCGGCTGAATTTGCCGCCGGGTGCACTGAGATAGAATTTTTGCGCCTTTTGAGTGAGCTTCGGGCTTTTCAGGTTGTATTTCGAGAGGCATTCTGCCAGATTTTTGTATCCGACACGGTTGACCGTGGTATCGATCAAACCGGCTGCCGCCAATTCCCCGAGGATAGACAGGATACCTCCTGCCCGGTTTACATCCTGGATGTGAAAGTGAGAGTTGGGAGCGACCTTGCATAGTACCGGTACTTTTCTCGACAGGCGGTCGATATCCTGCATGGTGAAGTCTACTCCGGCTTCGTGGGCGATGGCCAGCAGGTGGAGTACGGTATTGGTCGATCCTCCCATGGCGATGTCCAGTGACATGGCATTCCCGAAAGCGGCTTTGGTCGCTATGTTACGGGGTAATACCGAATCGTCCCCTTCGAAATAATACCGTCCGGCCATTTGTACGATTAATGAAGCAGCTTTTTCAAACAAACGCCGCCGGTTAGTGTGGGTGGCTACAATGGTACCGTTGCCGGGAAGCGCCAATCCCAACGCTTCGTTGAGACAGTTCATGGAGTTGGCTGTAAACATGCCCGAACACGAACCGCATCCGGGGCAGGCCCAACGTTCGATTTTCTCGATATCTGCATCGCTGCAACGGCTGTCTGCACTCATGACCATGGCGTCGATCAGATCTATTCCCTTGCCGTCGAAATCACCGGCTTCCATCGGGCCTCCGGATACAAAAATCGTCGGAATATTCAGACGCATAGCAGCCATCAGCATGCCCGGAGTGATTTTGTCACAATTACTGATACAAAACAAAGCGTCTACCTGATGGGCGTTGGCCATGTATTCCACACTGTCGGCGATGATTTCCCGCGAAGGAAGCGAGTATAACATCCCGTCGTGGCCCATGGCGATTCCGTCGTCGATGGCTATGGTGTTGAATTCGGCTGCGAAGCATCCGCGTTCTTCTATTAAGGTCTTTACGTATTGTCCGATTTCGTGCAGGTGGGTATGACCCGGTACAAACTGGGTGAACGAGTTGACGATGCCGATGACGGGCATCCCGAATTGTTCGTCTTTCATACCATTGGCTCTCCACAAACTTCTGGCTCCGGCCATCCGACGGCCTGTCATTGTAACAGCGCTTCTAAGGTTATTTCTCATTTTCTTTTATTTTGTGCAGTAAGTTCTTAAATGCGAAGAAGCCTTTCTCCCGGCGAGAGAAAGGCTTCTACAAATAGTGTGTATATACGCGTCACCCTTCTCTCGTTATCTTTGCAGGACCACGAGTAGAATGTTAATGACGATAATATGGCGATACATTGTTTTGTTCATTTTTCTGTCTGTTAAAAAAAAAGCCTTTCTCGTTTGGGAGAAAGGCATATGATCAATTTATATTTCGGTTCGATTTTCGTTTATATACCCCTCTCCGTTCCGTGGCTAAGGACCACGAGAATAATAATATTCAGGAGATGTAGGGATAAACGCTTCATGTTTTTATCATTTTTATGCAACAAAGATAGCGACGAATTTTTTTTAATTCCAAATGTTTTTTCTGTTTTTTACATAGAAAGTTCAAAATGTATAATTTTATACAAATGGAAACGTTTGTGTATCAGTAGATAATAGTTGTTGATGTTGTAATAAAAAGAGTTTCGTTTGCATTTTGGCAGTTATATACATATTTACACTTATAAAGGTAGTTCGTTACTTATTCGTCTTCGGTGATCGGAATTGGTGACCCGGTCGCTTCTGTCGGTCGTCTGGCTTTTTCTATCACTGACCGGCGGAACTCCTCACTACGTTCGTCAGACACCACCGGTCGGGCGTTCAGAAAA
>NZ_CFKYFN010000011.1:0-30100 GCF_985060555.1 Odoribacter sp.
CAAGGAGGTTTATACGCAAACCATGCTGATGGCAAGGCATCAGAAAATAGCTAAACTCTTTGACGAAGAATTTTGGGGTACGCAATGACGAAGTCAGGAGGTTCAATTTTTTTCTTTTTATTCCGATTTCGGGTTCTGTGTCGTCAGACACCACCGGTCGGGCATTCGGAGAATCTAACCGGACCCTCATTCCTGCTCCAAAGGTCTTCCGGCACAAAACCCGGCATCTACCGTTAGCGTAAACCGGCAAAGAAAGGATAAGGAAAATTTACAGAATAAAAACACCGGATCATCTCTATCGAAGTATGGATAGCTGAGCTACTTTATCAGAATAATTTCCTGTAAGGCATTGATTTTGAAACCAATTTTACTACAAGAGATCGGAAAACCTCTGTTTCGTTGAAATTTATGGTTTCCAAGTCCGGTGGTGTCTGACAGAAACGTAACGTAAAGTTTTTTATACAACTGCCAAAGTTTTTTGTCTAACTCTTAGGGTTCGCTTCAGTATCGAGACAGCTTGTTTTTATACCTGTACGATTTTACCGGACTTTACATACCATACATACCCCTCTACTTCTTTAAATCCCATTTTCCGTAAGGTATTACAATAAAAACCGACCTGTTTCAAATATTTATTTTCCTCACTTTGTCCGAATTTATAATCGATGATACGGACTACCGAACCGTTGAAAATAATTCGGTCCGGACGGGTTTTCCTGCCTCCGGGAAATAAAATATCCCTCTCATTCATAATATTATTTTCGGGTCCGAACCATTCAGAAGCTTGTGGGTTGGAAATATATGCTTCGATCTTCGCACAGTAAGCCTCCTTTTCCCGGATAGAAATCAATCCCTCCAAATAGGCTTGTTGAACAGCCTGTGACACATCCCCGGCATACCGGATGTGTTTAAAAATTTCATGCAATAATTTTCCTTCGTCGATCGCCGAAAGAGAAGCTTGCTGAGGCTCGGTATAGTCCCGGAATTTGTACTTGATACTGATTCTTTCTCCCGGTTGAAAAACCGGATAATTCTGAAGAGTAACAGAAGTCTGACCTGCTCCGGCTTTTGAAGGGAAACACTGTTTTTCTCCCAATGCGACCTGCATAGTTGCATTATCCACTAATTCGGTTTCAGCTAATACACTATAAATAAAAGCTCCGATATCCGACATCGAGATGCTACCGTCTTTATTGATTTTGGGAGAGTACGGACGTACATAAAGCTCGGTCTTGGCACGCGTCAGGGCAACATATAACAAGTTCAGGTTATCGATATAGGCTTTCAGGTGTTCGTCCAGGTAATCTTTTTTAAAGATGGTGTTCGTTAACTTGGAGGAATAGTTCAATGGAGCATAGTCTAATTGATTGAATCCTTGTTCGTTATTCATACACCAAATTCGTCTGACGGGCCGGACACTATCCAGTTCCCAGCTACAGAACGGCAAAAGTACGAATTCAAATTCCAGTCCCTTGGATTTGTGGATAGTTAAAATACGCACTGCATCGACTTCTTCGGAAGTGGTCAGTACTCTTTTACCCTGCTCTTTCTCCCACCAATCCAGAAATAAAGTTATACTATTGGAGTTATTGGTTTCATATTCATATATAATATCTTGAAACGCAATCAAATAAGGAATTTCTTCCCGTTTCTTACGAAGTGAAAATTTATCCAGAATAGTTTCAATCGTCTCATATAAGGAATAAGACATGATTTTATTTTTATCCAATTCAAAATCAGTTCCTAAGACCTCGAATAATTCTTTTTCCCCTATTCCGGAAAAAATATCGTGCAAATCCGGATTGTTCTCATCCTGAATAAAAACCCGATAAAAATAAAGAATCTGGGTCTTATTGACCATATCGCAGGGATCTACCATATATTTCAGAATGGCGATGATAAATTGTATATAGGGAGACGACCAGACGTACAACGAATCATTTGAGATAAAACCGATCGGCCGGTCAGCTGTCTTATTGTATTCCATCAGAAAATCGGCAACCAGCGCACCTTCCTTCCCACCCCTCACCAAAATAACGATATCTTTTAACTGTCCTCCCCTTTGCCGGATATCCCGAATGATTGCGATCAGGTCTGCCAGGATTATATTCTCCCCCCCTTCTGCCTTTTTGTCGGGGCCGAACACAATATCGACATATCCTTTTTTCTTTTTCCGGGGAATCTGTTGAAGTCCCTGATAAGCTTCAGCTATCGTTTTTTCCTTTACTTCCCCACCTGCATCGGCAATGTATAGATCGGTCAGCATACCGACTGCTTTCTCAAAGAAGGTATTATTGAAATTTACGATTTCAGGGGCACTACGCCAGTTATTTTTTAAAATGACGGTATTCACTCCCAAGCTGCTGAATTGCCGCTCTACCTCGTTGGCCAGCAGACTCCAATCTCCGTTTCGCCAACGGTAGATACTTTGCTTGACATCTCCCACAATCATAGTCCGGCACCCTTCCGATAAACTGTTTACCACCAGGGGGCGGAAATTTTTCCATTGCATCCCCGAAGTATCCTGAAATTCGTCGATCATCAGATGCTTATAATAATTCCCACACTTTTCAAATAAAAACGACGTATCGTTATCTGCAATCAGCATATTCAGAATATGCGTCGTATCACTCAGCAACATGAGCCCTTTCTCGTCACAATAGGCCCTAACCTCCTGATAAAGGTCATTTAAAATCCCCAACTGGTACAAATTATCGGACAGCATCCGGGCTGACAAATAATAGCTGTAATCCTGGTCGAACCGATTCAGAATATCCTGCAGGAGTTGCATAAGCCGGGGGCATATAGACCCGATGGTTGCTTTGCGGGGAGAAGTTTTGGTTACCCACGCCGCACTATCCTGAGCTCCCTTTCTTACGGTAGCCGTCGGTTCGTCGAAATTCCCGGCAACCAGTTTATAAAAATAAGATACACATCCTGCCTTTCCACCTTTAAAGTCGGTTTGTTCAAGCCCTTCGCTCCGGATCAATCCGATCGCTTCCTGTCCGATAGCAGCCTGCCGGCTTTCGTAAGCTTGAACGGTAGCGGTCAAAAAAGAGCGGTAATTCTTCAAAAATTCCTTATCACTGAATTTATCCAGAATATGCTTGTCAAAAAGCATGTAGTTCTCTTTGAACAGTTCTTCACCGAGCTCGGCTATTTTTGATTTGATACTCCACGATTTTCCCTCTTCTACATTACTACTCATCAATTCACTGATCCAATTTTTCAATCCCGGATTGTCTTTCACCTGTTGCATGACTTTGTCGACAGCTTTGAGCAATACAAAATCACTATCCAATTCTACATTATAGCCCGGAAAGATGCCCAATTCCCTGGTAAAAGCTTTGATAATGCGTTGAAAAAAACGATCGATCGTCGTCACTGCCAATCGTCCGTAATCATGCAATAACATTGTACGAAGCAAAACAGCTCTGTTTTTCAATTGCTCGTCGGTAAATCCGAATTCCTGCTTCAAGGCCTCTCCGTAATCACTTGTTTTCCCGTCTGCCAAACGATGCAGTTCATTGATAATACGCGACTTCATCTCTTCGGTGGCCTTATTGGTGAAGGTCACGGCTAAAATATTCTTATATTCAGCAGGAGAAGCAAAAATCGTCCTGAAATATTCCAGGGTCAGGGCAAAAGTCTTTCCTGCTCCAGCCGAAGCTTTATAAATATCTAACATATACTTTTCTGTTTTTAAGGCTCGGCAGGCAAAGTTTGTCGATCCAGAATTTCCATCTCTGTAATTCTCCGGCAAATGATTTCGAGATAATCTTTCAGGTAATTCACTTCTTCCCCTTTTAGCTTATTCTCTTCTGCCAGCTTCCGGCATTCCGATAAAATATCTCTTGCCTGTTCGAAATCTCCGGCATTTTCATACAACCATCCCAAATTAATCCCGGCCTGGACAGCTGTTTTAGGCGTCAATTTTAAGGCACCGGTCCATATATTGAATGCCTCTTCGCTATCACCATGCCTCAAAAAAGTATCCCCCAGCCGCAACACTTTCCCGGAAGTATACACTCTTCGCTGTGTTTTTTGCCACGAAGGAACCAAATGCCGGCCTGAAATCATTCCTGCTTCCCAAAAACTATTGCGGATACATTCCGGTATGTTATCGAACTCCCCGAGTTTTTCCTGATCCAGTTTAAAAGAGATCTTCACAGAATCGACCGGTTCGCCTTGTTCTTTATCGTACAACCGGGTAAACCAAATGGTATTTATCTCTCCTCCAGGATCTGCGTTATCATAATACTGTAGTTCTATGGATAAGAGGTAGTCCACGTGAAAATTCCGGCACATATTCATTATACTATCCGGAGCGAAAGGGGGCGGAGTAGAGGATTGGTTCCAATAGCCCATTTCCTGTTCTTTTAAACATATTATAGCATCTTTGTACCCCGAAGTTTCCCAGATAAATTTCACCCCTTCACAGAAATCTTCAAATAAATACTCCCGGTCTAATTCAGGAATATTCTTCATAAAAGTCAATATACTGTTTTCGTTGCGGATGTTTCTTTCTAGCAAAGCCAGTTTTTTTCCTTGTTCGATATGAAAACCGGCAGGTTGAAGTATCTCGATCGATAAGGTGCGATAGGTGGTACACGAACACAGGGTGGCCCCCCAAAGGCCCAAAATCAACCGGCGAAAAATTTTAGTAAAAACCATTCCATGCATAATAGCAAAAGTATTATCAACCCTAATATTTTTATCTCACTGAGGTCTGAAAATCCCGTTTCACTTTTGTATTCGGATATATATCTGTCATTTGAATTCAATTCATTCGTCAATCGGACCATATCCCGTACACTTACCGACTCCCCTCCGGTATGCCGGGCTATTTCTTTGAGTAAGGACAGATCGGCCACTAAACGATTCAATTCCGGATTATGGCTCTTCACATAAAAAATTCCCTTTTTGGTGAATCGTTCTCCTTTCAAATCTGTACTCAGACGAAAATTGTACTCTCCGGCCTGCAGGTTACCCAAAGTCATTCTATATTTTTCCCCGTTCCGATTGAAAAGATAGTTATACGTTTTCCCGCCAATATTTAATTCCATCTTTAGATCAGGAGTATTAATAAGTTCATAACTATCGTTATACAACTCTACATTAATCACAATCTCTTCCGACTCTTCGTAGAGAGGTTCAATGTCATCCACCAAGCGTTCCGTTCCCTGACGGGTAGTCAGATAACCCACAATTTTATTGATCAGCGTGTTGAACGGTTCGTGATTACCATTTTCCTGATAGGAATATAATCGCCATTTCCAAAGACCTTCTCCCCAAAAATAAGAAATTTTTTGTCCATTCAAATCATAAAAACCAAGAATTCCATTCGAAGTAGGTGTATTTTTAATTTTCTGACTGAATAAAATTTTCCCAGCACCGGTGTTGATCTCTCCAAAAGGTACGATTATAGGAGGGTAATCCTTATAAGCCGCTTTTTCCGTCTCCGAGAATTCGAAATAGGAAAATTGTTCATTGATCTGTAAAGAGGCATATTCGGTTTGATCGGCACTAATATCGGAAGTGTATAAATTTTGGAGTTTGGAGAAACCAGCGATACATTCGGGCGTAGTCAATATATACCAAACCGACAATTTTCTGCGGTTTATTTCCTGCATCAATTGCTGATAGCCTGTACTATGCGGATCAGGATTATGCAAGATAACCAGATTAGCATTCAGACTATCCAGCGGTTCTTCCCAGCGATAAAGTTTACATCGGTATATACCGGATACACCGACTGCATTCTTAATTGCAGCAATATCCGGATGTGGAGCAGTGGTATAAATAGCAACTTTAGCAGAATTATCTATAATATTCATCCAGGTTTCTATCCGGTTGTTTTCATAAGTACGTTCCACCCTATCGTTTTCCAGTTCGACACTATACCGGAATATTCCTTTTTTCGGAGCTTCTACTTCGAAGGAGACTTCCTGAAAAAAATAATCTTGTCCAATAGTTAAAATCTGTCGGGCAATGACCTGATCATTTTGTTTTAAACTGCATTTTACCTGGCTTCCTTTCTGTTTTATGGCACCGACTTCGACTTTTATCGGAAAAATAGTATTTACAAAATTGAATTTATCCGTTTCCACATTCCGGATATAGACATCGGGATAAGCAACGGTATCCCCCAAAGCAACGGTATAGACCGGAAAATCAGGTGTTTTGTATTTCGGATTCACACCGGTATTGTAGATCCCGTCGGAGAATAAAATCATAGCCGCCGGGCGGCGGACGATAAAATGCTGGTCGGTATAGTCGAATACTGCTGAGATATTCGTGTATTGTTCCGAGAAATCGTATTCATCGTTTTGACGGATCGAAGCTCCGAAAGTTAAAGGAACGATATCGAACTTGCTTTTCAAAGCCTTGCTCATCTTTTCTAAAGATGCCTTGTATTCATTCCGATAGTACAAGGAATCCTTCGTTTTTATCAGAGAAGCAGAATTATCCTGAGCCAAGACCAGCAAAGGTTTCTCTTTCGTCTTTTCGACCCACGAAAAAGCAGGATTTAAAAGTAAAGCAAGTAAAGTAAAAATGACAATAAAACGAAGCCCGGAAATAAGCAGGGCCATTCCTTTAGAAATATCCGGTAATTTTGAAAGTTTCCTGAATTTAAGCCAGGCAATAACAAACGACAAACCTGCAATAGGCAAAAGCCATGCCATAGAATACTCAAATACCACCCCGAACCGCTTTAGCATACCCCGAAGCAGCGTTTTTTCTGCTTCGGAGCATCACCTATATTACATATTCATACCGCCGCAAACATGGATCACTTGTCCGGTAACATATCTGGACATATCCGAAGCCAGGAAGGTACATACATCGGCAATATCCTCAGGCGTACCTCCTCTTCTCAAAGGAATTTTAGCGGCCCATTCTTTACGCACATCTTCGGGCAACTGTGCCGTCATATCTGTAATGATAAATCCCGGAGCAACGGCATTGGCCCGGATATTTCTGGATCCCAATTCTTTGGCCACACTCTTGGTAAAACCGATAATACCGGCTTTGGAAGCAGAATAGTTCGCCTGTCCGGCATTTCCGCTCACGCCGACAACAGAGCTCATGCTGATAATCGAACCGCTTTTCTGTTTCAGCATGATAGCCGATACGGCTTTGGTAAAATTAAATACAGATTTCAGGTTGACATTGATAACGGCATCCCATTGTTCTTCCGTCATTCTCATCAACAAAGTATCTTTAGTAATACCGGCGTTGTTCACTAAAATATCGATCCGGCCGAATTCTTTTGCAATCTCTTCTACAGTAGCGGCAGTCTGGGCAAAATCAGCAGCATTGGAGGCATACATTTTAGCTTTCACTCCACAAGCTTCGATTTCTTTTTCAGTAGCCTGTGCATTCTCGTCATATCTCAAATCCGTAAAAGCAATATTTGCACCTTGTTTGGCAAATGCCAGAGCCACCGCTTTCCCAATACCTCTGGAAGCACCGGTAATCAGTGCTGTCTTTCCTTCTAATAACTTCATAATAACAGTTTTACTTCAACTATAATTAATTAGACTTTTAACCGTCGTAACGATTAATTAAATTTTAAACCACAAAGATAATGAAACAAATGAAATGCCGAAAAAATAGACCGGATTAAAGCTCCAGTTTGAATCTTAAACGCAGACGGTTCGATTCAAAATCCCAGGATATAATCTTAAACTTTCCAATTTCGGCAGTCGTACCGACATGTTGTCCGATACAAGCACAAGTGTCGTACTCTCCGATCTTTACAATCCGTAAAGTAGCACTGGCATCCTCAGGAAGTTTACTCAGATCCACCCCTTCAGGCACCTCTTCCCGGGTAACAAAACAAGTAGTGACAGGTAAATCTTGTCCGATCACTTCGTTCACTCTGTTTTCTATTTCTGTGATCATTTCCGCAGTTGGCTCGACGGATAAAATATAATCGCATTTTGATTTTTTTCGTTCGATATGCGTATTTTTCGAACGTTCACAGCCGAACATCCGGATCATAGTCTGATTCAGTATATGCTCTGCCGTATGCATAGGAGGATACTCCTGTTTGTTGTGGCCGTTGAGTTGTATTTCTTGTTCCATATAGTTTTTTAGTAGAGACAAATATAGGTGTTTTTATATTTACGACATAAGAACAAAAGAACATATTTTTCTTAAATAATAGTCTGCATTTTTAAAGAAATCATTTTTTTAACGATTTTTGGATATAAAACACCCTCCATTCAAATATTTTATATAGATTTGTACGTGTTTGTGTGTAATTGAAATGTTAAAACCTAAAATAATCATTTTATATGTTGAAGTCTTACAATTTTCCTAGCGTATATGAAGCGACTAATCAGGAACTTGCTAACGTTGCAGAAAATATACTGGATGGGATAAAGATCAATCTCGATGATACGGATTACATCGTCGGTAACCTGGCACTGGTCGAAGGCTATTCTCCACATAAGAGTATCAATGCAGCCCCGACAGACGAAGAGTATAAATTATTGAGTGAAGCCAGTTTGTTGCTTACCCAACCGAAAGGAGAAGAGGAAATCTATCTGACGACAGGATTCCCGTTCGCAACTTATATACTCTACCGGGATAAAGCGATGGAAGTCTTACAAGGACGACATATTATCAATTACGATGCTTCCACTTTCGGTGGTCCGAATACAACCAAACGTGAAGTGAACGTAGGTAAAGTCGAGATTATTCCTGAAATCATGGGATGTACGACAGCAATCCGCGAGGGGAACCTGCAAGAAAAAGAAAACTTTTTTATCGTCAGCCTCGGATACGGCACCTGCGAAGCCGTCGTTTCGACAAGAGCCGGACTGATCAACCGTTCAGCCGTCAGTACACACGGTATCCGTCATGCCGTAAATTTATTGGCCAATGAGCTCAGTAAAAATTTCTATCTGAACCTCAAAACAGAACACCAGATAGATGTAGCTTTCCAAAAAGGAAATATCACTGTAAACCGGGTTAAACACAACATATTGGATATACGTGAAAAAGTATTGAAAATGTACTATAATGAAATCGTCGCTCCTAACTTAAGAAAAGCATTTATAGACGATGATTTCAATAAATGTACGAAAATGTATTTAGTCGGTGGTGGTGCTTTGTATCCTGAACTGGTCGATTGCTTCAAAGAAGAATTCGGCGATATCGTATCGGTCAATGTATATCCTGAACCGGAGAAATGTGCTTCTCAGGGGTATTGTCTGAACTCTAAAATCAAATCTTCCGTCGCCCGTTCGAATATCCCGCATAATATTGAAGCGGAAGAAATTAAGATATTCAGAAATCCTCAGCTAGCTGTCGGTATCGATATAGGCAATGCGAATACTTGTGTCACCATCTACAAAGAAGGGGAATAAGCCAAAATTCGAATTCGATATAAAGAGTTGACCTTTTAAAGGCAACTCTTTTTCTTTTTTAGTTATTTTATTCCTACTTTTGCAAACGTTTAAAAGAAACTGGATAAAAAATACAATACAATGGAACTTTTAGAACAAATCAAAGAAAATGCCAAAAAACAGTGTAAAACAATTGTTCTCCCGGAAGGTACAGAAGAACGGACGATTCAGGCAGCAGACCAGATTATCGGAGAAGGGATCGCTAAGATTATCCTGATCGGTAATCCGGCCGAAATACAGGCTTTAGCTCAAAAACACAATCTGAAAAACATCGGCAAAGCTACCGTTATCGATCCGGAATCACATGCCAAAAAAGAACAATATGCCGATTTATTGGTAGAGCTGCGTAAAAGTAAAGGAATGACCAGAGAACAAGCTTTAAAACTGGTTACAGATCCCCTTTACCTGGCGACTTTGATGATTAAGAGCGGAGATGCAGACGGAGAAGTTGCCGGTGCTAAAAATGCAACGGGCGATGTTTTACGTCCTGCTCTGCAAATTGTAAAGACTTTACCGGGGATTTCCGTCGTTTCAGGTGCCTTCTTGTTGCTGACCAACAAACCCGAATATGGTGAAAACGGTTTAATTGTTTGTGCTGACTGTGCAGTACTTCCTAATCCGACAGCAGAAGAACTGGCACAAATTGCGGTATCTACAGCCGGAACAGCCCGTGCCATTGCCAAAATCGAGCCCCGGGTAGCTATGTTGAGTTTCTCGACAAAAGGTTCTGCCAAAAATGAATTGGTCGACAAAGTGGTAAAAGCAACAGAACTGGCCAAACAAATGGCTCCGGACGTTATGATCGACGGAGAAATGCAGGCCGATGCAGCGCTGGTTCCTTCCGTAGGGGCAAGCAAAGCTCCGGGTAGCCCTGTCGCCGGCAAAGCCAATGTTTTGATTTTCCCTAGTCTGGAAGTTGGAAATATCAGTTATAAATTAGTACAACGTATCGCCGGTATCGAAGCTGTAGGTCCTGTACTTCAGGGGATGGCCGCTCCTATCAACGACCTGTCCAGAGGTTGTTCTGTCAGTGATATCGTCAATCTGGTAGCGATCACAGTAAATCAGGCCGCCGGAATAAATTAACGGAATAAAAACGTTTAATAAAATAGAAATGAATGTTTTAGTATTAAACTGCGGTAGTTCGTCCATCAAGTATCAATTACTGAATATGGATGCAGTACCTGTCGTGCTCGCCAAAGGTATTGTAGAAAAAATCGGTTTGACTTACGGTAGTTTTACTTATAAACCGGAAGGTAAAGACAAAGTAGTCGCCGAGCAACCGATTATGGATCATAGTGTCGGTATGGATCTGATCCTGAAAGCATTGGTTCATCCTGATCATGGAGTATTGAAATCTCTGAACGAAATCGATGCTGTCGGCCATCGTGTTGCACACGGAGGTGAATATTTCTCCGAGAGCGTGAAAATCGACGATGAAGCCAAAGCTAAAATCAAAGCTTTAGGTGAAATCGCTCCTCTGCACAATCCGGCAAACCTGAAAGGGATCGAAACGATGGAAAAATTGCTTCCTTCCGTACCTCAGGTGGCCGTTTTCGATACTTCTTTCCATCAGACTCTGCCTAAAAAAGCTTTCATTTATGGTATTCCTTACGAATATTATGAAGAATACGGAGTCAGAAGATATGGCTTCCACGGTACTTCCCATAAATTTGTAGCAGAGAAAGCATGCCGGATCTTAGGTTGGGATATTACCGAAAAGAAAATCATCACTTGCCATTTGGGTAACGGAGCTTCGATTACGGCGATCGATAAAGGTAAATCGGTCGATACCTCGATGGGATTTACTCCTGTAGCCGGACTAGTGATGGGAACGCGGGCCGGAGATCTGGATTTGGGTGCCCTACTCTATATCTGTGAAAAAGAAGGGCTGGATCTTCCCAAAGCCAACAATTTGATTAATAAGAAATCAGGGGTTCAGGGAATCTCCGGTGTTTCTTCTGACTTCCGCGAATTGCAGGCAGCCATGGAAAAAGGCAACGAAAAAGCGGCCTTGGCTCTCGATGTCTTCTGTTACAATGTGAAGAAATATATCGGAGCTTACGCCGCAGTACTGAACGGTGTAGACTTGATTATCTTCACGGGAGGTATCGGCGAAAACGACAATCTGGTACGCTGGGAAACCTGTAAGAATATGGACTACCTTGGCATCCAGGTCGACAAACAAAAGAACGAAGTCCGGGGAAAAGATACGATTATCAGCACAGAACAATCGACTACCACGGTGATGACGGTTACTACAGATGAAGAGCTTGTGATCGCTATGGATACAGTAAGATTGAGCTAATCCTTCGGTACATACCGTTTTTACCCCTCTTGCTTATCGGCTCGGGGGGTTCATTTTAATATATTCTTTTGCCGCCGATTCCCATCTCATTTTCCGGTATCATTCAGGACCGAATTCAACTCAGACACGGAATCGGCAAAAATACAGACAAAAGAAAAACGGGATCGATAAAATCCCGTTTTCCGATATGATTTTTCTAAAAAAGCTTAGTTGATAGAAGCATCTTTTCCGCCGGTAACACGCAAAGTAGGGTAGGATACTCTCAAAGCTGTCTTATAGGTAGCTCCGATTGCAATTTCATATTCATCGTCTTTAGTAAAAGGAATATTTGTCGTTGCAGAGGGATTCTCTTTATCGGTGACAGACAACTGAACATACGGAAGCCACATATTATCTCCGAACATCATAGAAGAACTTTTGATCCGATACAATAAATAATAGGCTTCTGCATTTTCGACTTTATTCCATTCTGCAGTTACTTTACCATCAGCTCCGGAATAAGAAAATTTTGTCAGCGTAACATTTCCGATTTTTTTATCCGTACCATAAAACTGGAGTTGGCTGACTGCCGAATTGCCTTCGGCATTAAAAGCAGTAACGGTGCATAAACCTTCCTTGATCGTATCCAATGTCGGTGCTGAATAAGCATTGATCTGCATCAAAAAATTTTGGGAGCCTTCCACAGCAGAAAAAGAATAGTTTTTACCATTCAAAGAAGCTGAAGCCGACTTTATTTGTTCATTTCCCTGCACTTGAATTTGCAGCTGATAGCTGTTCCCTTCCTGAAGAATATAAGCCGGTGATGCATAAATGGCGAATTTCTTATCGTTCTTTAAACAGGAACTCATTCCCAATACTAAAGCAGCAGAAACTGCTATTAATTTCAATTTTCCTAATGTTCTCATTCTTAATTGTTTTTTGATAATAATAAAATCTTTTCCCGATATGATAAATTCGCCCGCGAAGATGTAGATTTTTTTTTAATCTTACAAGAAAATAGAGAGATATCTCCATGTAAATGAAACATTTTTGAATTATTTGTGTACAATTTGTTAGAGTATAAAAAAAGGGTATGATACTACAATTTGCTTTTGTTTTAACAGCGATCATCGTCGGTGCCCGTTTAGGAGGTATCGGTTTGGGGGTTATGGGAGGTATCGGTCTGGGAATTTTGACTTTTGTTTTCGGTTTACAACCGACAGCCCCTCCTATCGATGTGATGCTGATGATAGTTGCTGTTATTACTGCCGCTGCTTGTATGCAGGCAGCCGGAGGATTGGACCTGATGGTACGCGGAGCCGAGCACCTCTTACGGAAACGTCCCGCCCAAATCACCTTCCTAAGTCCCCTGGTGACCTATTTCTTTTCTTTTGTAGCCGGAACAGGCCATGTCGCTTATTCTGTTCTTCCGGTCATTGCCGAAGTAGCCCGGGAAACCAAAATACGCCCCGAACGTCCTTTAGGAATAGCTGTCATCGCTTCCCAGCAAGCCATTACAGCCAGTCCGATCTCTGCGGCTACCGTTGCCCTTTTGGGACTTTTAACCGGATTCAATATCTCTTTGCTCGATATCCTGATCATTACAATTCCATCCACGCTATGCGGCGTCTTTCTCGGAGCTTTGTATTCGCTAAGGGTAGGTAAAGAATTAGTCGACGATCCCGAATACCAAAGACGTCTGAAGGAAGGTTTATTAGACAACAGCCATTATGAACTCAAGGATATAGGTAATAAACATAAGGCTTTACTTTCTGTTCTTATCTTTGTGATTGCCACTGTTTTCATCGTTATCTTCGGGTCTTTCGACAACCTCCGTCCCTCTCATATTATCGATGGGAAACCGGTCACTGTCGATATGGCTTCTATTATCGAGATCCTGATGTTATCGGCTGCAGCTTTGATTTTATTATTCACGAAAGCCAACGGAATCAAAGCAGCTCAGGGTAGTGTCTTTTCGGCCGGAATGCAGGCCGTTGTCGCGATCTTCGGTATCGCTTGGATGGGTGATACTTTCTTACAAGGAAATATGACCGAACTGAAAGGATCTATCGAGGGAATAGTCACACAAATGCCTTGGTTGTTCGGGATCGCCCTGTTCATCATGTCTATCCTGTTATACAGCCAGGCCGCTACCGTCCGGGCTTTTATGCCCTTGGGGATTGCCCTGGGTATTTCACCTTTTTTGTTGATCGCCATGTTTCCGGCTGTAAACGGTTATTTCTTTATTCCCAACTACCCGACAGTTGTCGCGGCCATTAATTTCGACCGGACAGGGACCACCCGTATCGGAAAATATGTCCTGAACCACTCTTTTATGATGCCGGGACTGATCGCTACCATCACCTCCGTCATGACCGGACTGATTTTGGTACAATTCATTTTCTAAGCATTTTATTGACTTTTAAACCGAATGATATGAAAACACTTAGATTTATTTTCTTATTTGCCACACTCTTTCTGTTTTTACAGGCAGGAAGTTTCGCACAAAAACTGCCTAATATTCACATTCTGGCTACGGGAGGAACCATTGCCGGCACAGGGACCAGTACTACCGGAAGCAGTTACCGGGCCGGTCAGGTTGCGATCAACGAATTAATTTCGGCGGTACCCGAATTGAAAGAAATCGCTAACATCACCGGAGAGCAGATTGTAAAAATCGGTTCCCAGGATATGTCCGACGAAGTTTGGTTGAAACTGGCTCATTATCTGAACGAACTGCTACAAAGAAAAGAGGTGGACGGTGTAGTGATCACCCACGGCACAGATACCATGGAGGAAACGGCCTTTTTCTTAAACCTGACCGTAAAAAGCAATAAACCGGTAGTACTTGTCGGAGCGATGCGTCCGGCAACCTCATTGAGTGCCGACGGTCCGCTGAATCTCTATAATGCCGTCGTTACCGCCGGTGCTTCCGAGTCGGTCGGTCGCGGAGTGATGATCGTGATGAACGGCAGCATCCTGGGTGCCCATGCCGCCACCAAGATGAATACCATCAACGTACAAGCTTTCCAAGCCCCCAATTCCGGAGCTTTAGGGTATGTATTCAATGGAAAAGTACATTATAACCAATCGACCGATAAACTCCATACGCTCCAATCGGTATTCGATGTCACTCATCTGGATAAATTACCTAAAGTAGGTATTGTTTACAGTTATTCCAATGTCGAACCCGAAGCTTTGGATGCATTGATCACCAACAGTTACCAAGGTATCGTCCATGCCGGAGTCGGAAACGGTAATATCCATAAGAATTTGTTCGACAAATTGGTAAATGCCAGTAAACAAGGTATACTGGTGGTACGTTCCAGCCGCGTTCCGACCGGACCGACAACACTCGATGCCGAGGTAGACGATGCCAAATACGGTTTTGTGGCTTCACAGGAATTGAATCCTCAAAAAGCCCGGATACTCTTGATGCTGGCTTTGACAAAAACAAAAGATCCACAAGTCATTCAGAATTATTTTAATGCTTATTAAACCGACTCTCTATGAAAAAATGGATATTGTTATGCGGATTATGTACACTCTCCTTTCCGGCCTTGTATGCCCAACACCTGGACATGCAATCTTCCACGGATGCCGGAGGCCCCGCTTTATTCGAACGAGTAACCCGTCTCGAAAAAAAAACGGATGCCTTTAACCTGTACCTGAATATGCAGGGTAGTTTCAATGTATACTTTAATAATGGCAATGAAGAACAAACTTCTTTCCGGATGAATCAGCTCCGGATCGAAGCCAAGGGTAACATCACCGACCGGATTTATTACCGTTATCGTCAGCGTTTAAACCGGGCGAATAATGCCCAATCCTTGGACAACCTACCCACGTCGATCGATTATGCAGCCGTCGGTTTTCATGTTACCGATCAATTTTCCGTATTTGCCGGAAAACAATGTACTGCATTCGGAGGATTCGAATTCGACCTGAACCCGATCGAAGTGTATCAATACTGTGATATGCTGGAATACATGAGTAATTTTTTGACCGGAGTCGATTTTTCATATCGGCTCAACGATCGACACGATTTTCATTTTCAGGTCGTCGATTCACGGAACGGTTCGTTTAAAGAGATGTACGGAAAAGTTCCGGACAACATCGAAGCTTCGAAAGCCCCGCTCGGTTATACGTTAAACTGGAACGGCAGCATGCTGGAAGATAAGTTGAAAACACGTTGGTCTGCCTCTATCTTCCACGAAGCAAAAAAACAGAATTGGTATTATTATGCTTTGGGAACCGAAGTCAATTTAAACCGTTTTATCGGTTTTCTCGACTTTATGTATTCCTCCGAAGACCTCGACCGTACAGGTATCATTTCGGAAATTACCGCTAATGACGGATATGACACCCGGGCCCTGGACACCCGTTACCTATCTCTGGTGCTTCACCTCAACTACCGGGTTCTTCCCAAGCTGAATCTCTTTGCAAAGGGAATGTATGAAACCGCTTCAGTAGAGAAAGCCTCAGACTTACTTGCCAAGGGAAAATACCGGACTTCCTGGGGATATCTGGCCGGAATCGAATATTATCCGATGGAAGAGAACCTCCATTTCTTTCTGAATTACATCGGCCGCTCTTTCCAATATACCGACAAAGCTAAAATATTCGGAGTCGGTAATAGTAATCCACAACGTATTGAATTAGGATTAGTATACCAGCTTCCTGTATTCTGATCAAATTGTGCGGAGAAATAATCATCCTGTTCTCCGCACAATTATTATCGTGAAATGATTATTTTTGCGGCCTGTAAACCGTGAATATAAAAAATATGAATCAGATCCGATACTTTAGCCTCCTGGGGCTTTTTATTTTGTTGTGCTATGCTGCGCCGGCCTCTTTATGGGTAGATTCCCTCAAAGGACAAACCCTTTTTGAAAAGCTTTCCGGCCTTTCCAAACGCAATCGTTTGCCGCATGTCGATTTAAATACCCGGATCGCTTATCATACCGCCTTATCCAGCCAGTCTACCGAAAAATCGGCTTTTCGGGTAGATTATCTGCGTCTGGAAGTCAGTGGTGACGTCACCGACCGGATCTATTACAAATGGTTGCAGCATCTGAACCGGAGCAATACCCCCGGACAGCTCGACAATATGCCCTCTTCTATCGATTGTCTCGGTGTCGGATTCCGGATCACTCCTACCGTATCGACTTTTATCGGTAAACAATACGCCGATTTCGGAGGTTTCGAATACGATGCCAATCCGGCAGAAGTTTATGAATATTCGGACCTGGGAAATGAGATCACCTGCTTTCTGGTCGGCGCCAATCTTTGCTGGTGGCTGACACCGACCCAGGAAATCCGTTTCCAGATCGTCGACGGACATTCCGGAAAAGCCGACGACACTTACGGTCCTCTCCCTGAAAAAGTCAAAGCAGCCAAAGCCCCCCTCGGCTATACCCTAAACTGGAACGGCAATTTTCTGAACGAACATTTACTCACCCGCTGTTCTTTTTCTTTATTCCACGAAGGCGAAAAGCAAAATGTCTATTTTCTGGCTTTGGCAGCAGCCTGGGTACAGGAAAGATTCAACCTGTATTTCGATGTGATGTATTCGGCAGAAGATATAGACAAACTGGGTATTATTTCCGGCATTACCTACCGGGAAGATCAACCTGTGCGTGCACAACACAGCGGCTATCTATCTCTGGTGAGTCGTATCAATTACCGTATTTTCCCGAAACTCAACCTGTTTGCCAAAGGGATGTATGAAACGGCTGAAGTCAGAAAAAGCAACGGGCTCTTACTATCCGGAAAATACAGAACTACCTGGGGATATCAGGGTGGTATCGAATATTATCCGATGAAAGAAAATCTCCATTTCTTCGCAGCCTACCGGGGGAAACGATACACCTATACGGCTTTGGGAAAAAATTTTCAGGCTTTGGACGAACATCCTCAAACCTTCTCCCTGGGGCTGATTTATAAAATTCCTATTCTATAAATGGCCCACTTTTGAAATTATGGCCACCTTGATTACCCCATCCAGTTTGTTTTCAAAGATATGGTAAGCTTTTCCGATATCCTTCAGCGGGAATCTATGAGTAATGAGAGGAGTCGTATCTATTTTCCCTTCCTCGATTAACCGGAGGATCTCGGCACAATCACAACCGTCAACTCCACCGGTTTTGAAGATCAGGTTCTTACCATACATATCGGGTAAAGGAAGAAGTTGGGGTTTATCGTAAAGAGCTACGATAGTGATAATGGCATTGGGACGGGCACAATCCCATGCCAAACGGAAGGTGTCCGCCCCTCCCGCCACCTCCAACACCACATCGGCTCCACCATGCTCACTGTTTTGAAGTACGAAATTTTTGCAGTCTTCCGGTGTAGTTACCTCTACCTCCGGATAATATTCCTGAATAAAACGGATTCGCTCAGGAGATTTTTCACAAACGATAATACGTTTTGGATGTTTTAGCAGAGTACAAAGTAAGGTACAGACTCCGGTAGGACCGGCACCGATAATAAGGACGGTATCCTCCCGGGAAATCTCCGAAATGCGGGAAGCCCAAAAACCCGTAGCCAGCACATCGCCGACAAACAAAGCCTGTTCGTCACTAACGGTATCGGGAATACGGTTCAATCCCCGGTCGGCATAAGGAACCCGCACATATTCGGCCTGCCCTCCATCGATACGACACCCTAAAGCCCATCCTCCGTCCGGATCGGTGCAATTATTTACATATCCCCGTCTGCAGAAAAAACATTCCCCGCAAAATGTCTCGACATTTACAGTGACCCTGTCTCCGGGCTTGACCGAACCGACATCAATACCGATCTCTTCTACGATACCCACCATTTCGTGCCCGACTGTTATTCCGGGTAGAGCCCGGGGGACACTGCCGTGTTTTATGTGCAGATCACTGGTACAAATACTGCTAAGCGTTACACGTACAATAGCATCACGCGAATCTTTTATTTGCGGTCTCTGCTTTTCCAGTAATTCGAATTTCCCTTGTTCAATATAGGTGTATGCCAGCATAATGAAAACGTAATTATCATCCTAATATTCTCTCATACTCGAACGGTTCCGGATCGGCCAGCCATTTACGCGCCAGAGAGCGATCCTGAGCAGTAAGGTAGTAAATATTTTCAGCCAGGGTTTGTCGTACTACTTCTTTATCGATATTCACCAAACGGGTACGGATTTTGCCATGCTCGTCTTCTACATCCTTCAGATACACAGGGATTACTTCTTCTTCGAGATTTACCGCAACCATACAACCGGAATGTCCTTCGTCATAAAGTTTTTTCACTCCGATTCCCAAAGTGGTGCAATAAGTCAAATCAAAAGCCGAAGGATCCACACACCTCAAAGAATACCCCACTTCTACCGGACGGCAAATAATATCCAGATTCAGTTCTTTCAACCGGTTTTTAAGTATTTTACTGATCACATGGGCTTTACTCACTTCCGACAATTCAGGATGTCCGTGAGCGTCATAATCGAAAGTGATTCCGGAAGAAGCAATATCTTCATCCTGTAGAAAATGAAAAATTCCTTCACCTACTACAACGACACCGAATTTCTGCCCCACGATCCGGCGTTTGATCATGGAAGATATGATCAGGCGAACAATTTTATCGATCGTAATTTGTGTCTTATTGAACATTTCCGGGATAATGATCATGGAAGCATGTATCCCCTTACCGATCTCGAAAGCCAGGTGGCCGGCTTCCCTTCCCATAGACATCAGTAGATACCAGTTTTGGGTCGTAGATGCCTCTGCTTTTATCACTTTACCGATAGTCACCCCCATTTCTTTGGCGGAAGTAAACCCGAAAGTCGGTATACCTTCCGGCAGAGGCAGGTCATTGTCTATTGTCTTAGGGACATGGATATTCCGGATATTTACCTGATGAGCTGCCAGATATTTCGTCAGTCGGTTAGCCGTCGAAGCGGTATCGTCTCCTCCGATAGTCACCAGCAATTCAATACCTTCTTTTACAAACAAAGCTGTCGTGAAATCCTGGTCTTCCGGTTTAAAACGGCTCATCTTTATGGCAGAGCCTCCACGGCTGTAGATTTGATCGGCTTTTTCATAAGTCAGTTCCTCCACCTCGGGATGTGCAGCAAATAATCCTTTATACCCTTCGTGGATAGCCAAAACCCGGAATCCGTCTTTCAAAAACACTTTGGTTACAGTTGCCACAACTGTATTAATACCCGGTGCCGGTCCTCCGCCACACAGGATTGCGATAGTTCTCATAGTCTTATTTTATTGTTATTGTGCACAGCAAAAATAAATAAAAACGCCGAAAAATGAAGTATCGAAACGTAAGTATAATTAGTTCATAAAGTCGACGGACTTTACTAACCGATTTAATTCCAGCATTATTTTTATACTTATTTGTCTTCGGTGATCAGAATAGAAAGAAAAAATTATACCTGCCATTTAATAGTTACAGCGGTTTAAGTTTATATCACTTTTCTATGAAATAATAAATGCAGCCTGAATGTTTCAGACTGCATACATTCTATCGGATAAAAATCCTGTTTTCTAAATTTTTGCTTTAATCGCTTTGGAAGCTTCTTCATATCCGGGTTTGTCCAGCAGGGCAAACATATTGTTTTTATAGGCTTCCACTCCTGGTTGGTCGAATGGATTCACGCCCAACATACTTCCGGAGATACCACAAGCCAATTCGAAGAAATAAAACAGTTGCCCGATATACTGAGCGGTTAAAGCCGGCATACAAACCTTCATATTCGGCACTCCGCCGTCGACGTGTGCAATTTGGGTACCCAGTTCGGCCATTTTGTTCACTTCGTCTACCCGTTTCCCGGCCAGAAAATTCAGCTTATCCAGATTAGCGGCATCCGAAGGAATCTGCACCTGATAGTGGGGTTTCCCGACAGAGATTACGGTTTCCATCAACATGCGCACCCCTTGCTGGATATACTGCCCCATGGAATGCAAATCGGTTGTAAAATCAACACCTGCCGGGAAGATACCTTTGTTTGCTTTCCCTTCACTCTCGCCGTAAAGCTGTTTCCACCACTCGGTGATATAGTGCAGTTTCGGATTAAAGTTAGCTAACAATTCCACGGCATATCCTTTCCGGTAAAGAGCTGTCCGGGCCACGGCATATTCCAGGGCGATACTTTTTTCGTCATCGATGCAAGCCTTACGCATTTCTATAGCTCCCTGAACCAATTCTTTGATGTCGAACCCAGCGATAGCGATAGGCAATAATCCCACCGGTGTCAGAACGGAGAAACGTCCTCCTACATTATCCGGGATAACGAAAGTTTTATATCCTTCCTGATCGGCTAATGTACGTAAAGCTCCCTTCGAAGCATCCGTAATCGCCACAATTCGCTTTCCAGCTTCTTCTTTACCTACTTTAGCTTCCAGCAATTCTTTCAATAAACGAAAAGCGATGGCCGGTTCGGTTGTCGTTCCTGATTTCGAAATCACGCAGATACCGAACTCTTTATTCTGAAGGTAGTGAATCAATTCATGGTAATAATCTTCACCGATATTATGACCTGCAAAAATCACTTTCATACCGGTATTTTCATAGTTGTGGAAACTATCTGCCAAAGCCTCGATGACAGCCCGTGCCCCCAGATAAGAGCCTCCGATACCGATAACGACCATTACCTGAGTACGTGCTCTAAGTTCGGCTGCCGTTTTCTCGATATCTGCCAACTGTTCAGAGGTGATTTCTACAGGCAGGTTCAACCATCCTAAAAAATCACTCCCTTTACCGGTTCCCTCTTTCAGGCTTTTCAATGCCTGCCGGGCCTCAGGATACAGGGCAATCATTTCTTCTTTAGTGACGAAATTACAGATTTTACTGTAATCAAACTTAATACTGTCCATAATTCATTATATTACTGTGTAGTTTAATTTCCGAATCACAAATTTACAAAAAAGGTGACCCCAGATAAGTCATCCTGATATTTTATTTCCCCATCTCTTTTAGCAGATCCCTGATCTTCGATGCCTTTTCATACTCTTCATTCCGGACAGCCTCGTCCAGCATCCGGGTCAATTCCTGAACGGAATAGGGTTGTTGCACGACCTCTTCTTTTTCGGGGGATTCGGTCTGTCCTGTTTCCTGACCGACCGCAATACCGGCCTTTTCCACAATTTCAGGCGTAGAATAAATAGGACAATCATAACGCAAAGCCAAAGCAATGGCATCCGATGTCCGGGAATCTATTTTGATTTGTTGAGTATCTTTCTCAAATAGCAATTCCGAATAAAAAATTCCGGAATCCAGACGATAGATAAAAGCTTCTTTTAAAGTGACTTGCAACGCATCCGCCAACTTCTTGATCAGGTCGTGAGTCAACGGCCGCTGAGTCTGCATCTTTTCAAGCTGAATAGCTATCGACTGTGCTTCAGGCATCCCGATAACGATCGGAATCCGATGCATATCCTGCTCATCGGCTAAAATCAGAGCGTATGCACCGGCCTGCGACATACTATACGACAGACCTAAAACTTTCAGTCTTATCCTATCCATCTTTATCTGTTTTAAAATCTATTGGATTAACGTCGGTTAATCGTTTTAGTTGCGTTTTACTTCTTATTTTTCCGGGGCATATGGCTTAGCTCCCTCAAGCATACATGAGCTAATCCGCCCAAACTGGTTTCCCGGTATTTGGCCTGCATATCCCTCCCGGTTTCCATCATCGTCTTCACCACATCGTCGAAAGAAACCATGTGCCGACCGTCGGAAAACAGGGCGTACAAAGCAGCTTCCCGAGCCTTTTGAGCTACAAAAGCATTCCGTTCGATACAGGGGATCTGTACGTATCCCATCACAGGATCGCAAGTCAGTCCCAAATTATGCTCGAATCCCATTTCGGCAGCATATTCGATCTGCCGGGGAGTACCTCCCCAAATCTGGGTAGCTGCTCCGGCAGCCATTGCACAGGCAGTCCCCAACTCGCCCTGGCATCCCACTTCGGCTCCTGAAATCGAACCGTTACTTTTCACAATATTACCGATCAACCCGGCAGTTGCCAATCCCCGGATAATCCGGTAATCCGGCATCTCCTGATCGTATTTCATGAAATACATCAAAGCCGGCAAAACTCCGGAAGCCCCACAAGTAGGAGCAGTCACCACCCGGCCACCACCGGCATTTTCTTCCGAGACAGCTAAAGCTGCCGCGAAAAGCATACCCATCGGCCGGGAAGACCCGGACGATTGCAGAGCTTTAATATTATAGGAACTTGCTTTCCGGGCCAATTTCAAGGCTCCGGGCAGTACCCCCTCCGTCACCAGGCCTTTCTCTACCGTCTCCTGCATCTGTTTCCACACCTCTTCCAGATAAGTGAATATCTCACTTCCCTCGTATTTTTCTACATAATCTACAAAAGTACATCCTTCGTCCAGACACCATTTCATCACCTCGGCCATACTTGTCTCCGGGTAGAGATTTCCGTCGTCGAAAGTACCCAACTCGTCCCACAATGCGCCTCCACCCACACTATATACCTCCCAACTATCAACCGTATTCCCTTGTACAAAAGCCTCGAACAACATCCCATTGGGATGGCGGGGCAGACTGATATCCGGTTTCCAAACGATCTCTACAGCATCGGGACGGTCTATAACCTTCAGAATAGCACTGTCTGTACCATGGCCTTTCCCCGTCAGCGCCAAACTTCCGTAAAGTGTGACCCTGAACTTTTCTGCTCCGGGGTTCTTTTCCAAAAATAATCCGGCAGCACGGCTCGGTCCCATCGTATGACTGGAAGACGGTCCGTATCCGATATTGTAAATCTCACGTATCGATTTCATTTCAATCTGGTTTAATCAAACTATATTTTAAACAGTTCGGCAACAGCTTTCCTGTTTAGTGTAAAATAAAAAAATAGCAGGCCTGTAAGCCGGGTTCTGTACCTTACGGTTTCTATCATTTATCTACTCTGCAAATCACTTTGCAGCTCTAGCAGCCTACCCCCCGGCATCGATCGGGCTAATCGAATGCGCCGGTATACATGGCCTTGCAACTCGTGAGACGTACGGCTACCACAGTTACCTGCAGTACCGGTGGGCTCTTACCCCACCTTTTCACCCTTATTTCAAGCGAAAACGAATCTTCGTGAAACGGTTTTTTTCTGTTACGTTACTATGCCCTCACGAACATCTTCCCGTTAAGAAGCACGATGCCCTGTGTTGCCCGGACTTTCCTCTTTCCCCGAAGGGACAGCGATAGAACGGCCTGCTATTTTATCTGATTCGTTTTTCACGAATTAATTCATAATCGGATCTTTGGGAAAATTAGCCCAAATCCGGTAACGTCCTCCCAATCCGCTCATCGAAGCTTCCCATAAATTATCGTTAGGAATTTCGAAAAAACGCGCAGGAGTAATATCCCCTACCATCCACGAATTCTCATCCAACTCCCGATCCAGTTGACCGGCATCCCAGCCACTATATCCGGCAAAAAAGCGAACTTCTCCCGGTTGTATTTTCCCCTCCTGCAACAAACGAGTCAGTTTCGAGAAATCGCCCCCCCAATAGATACCCGGCACAATTTGCAAAGCATCTTCAACTTCTGCATGATTATGAAGATAATACAGTTGATTTTGTTCGACAGGGCCACCGATATAGACAGGATATTCCAATCCGGCTAATTCCGTAACCAGATCCGAAGTGGTGTAAGCCATCGGCTTATTCAAAACAAAACCGATACTTCCCTTTTCGTCATGTTCTACCATAAAAATAACGGACCGGGAAAAATATTTCCCTTGCAGAAATGGTTCGGCAATCAAAATATTGCCAATCTCCACTTTTTTACGATTCCTTCTTATTTTAAATAAATCCTGAAATTGTTCGTCCACAATAATTCGTATTTTTACGAGCCAAAAATAACAAATTATTTTGTGATGCCGAGAATATTCACGGTCATACTTTTTATATTTTGCATAAATTGTCTGTCGGCCCAACAAAAAGAAGTCGTCCGTTCCATCTTCTGGAAAGGTGATACCCTCCCTCATGTTTGGCTGGAAGAAGTCAGTGTCCGGCAGAAAAATAAAAATGCCGGCTGGTTTCAGCGTCAGCACCGGCGGCAAACCCGGTTGGAATATAATGTCCGGAAAGTATATCCCTATGCCCGGATAGCTGCCGGTAAAGTCAATGAGATCGAACAGAAACTGTCGGCCGTCACCCGGGAAGCCGACCGCAAAAAGATCATCAAGGAAGAATACAACCAACTGATGAAAACGTTCAAGGCCCCCCTGATGAAACTCAGCATTACCCAGGGACGGATTTTGATCCGATTAATCTACCGGGAAACCAGCCACACTTCTTTCGCGCACATCCGGGAATACCGGGGGACGGTAAATGCCTACTTCTGGCAATCGATCGCTTTAATCTTCGGAAATAACCTGAAAGCAGCCTATGATCCGCAAGGCGAAGATGCCGAAATCGAGGAAATTGTACAAAAAATCCTGTCAGAATCCAAAAGGTAAAAAGTTTTTCTAACTTTGCATAGATTGTTCAGCCCAATTATCGGCGCATTAACAAATTGTAAAACGATGACATTCGAAGAGATCAGGAAAGATATCAAGGCCCGGAAATATAAACCCATCTATTTTCTATGCGGTGAGGAACCTTTTTTTATCGACCGGTTGACTGCATTACTCGAAAATACCGTGCTGACCGAGGATGAAAAGGCATTTAACCAAACTGTTTTATATGGGAACGATGTATCGATGAGTACGATCACCGATACCGCCCGCCGTTTTCCAATGATGTCCGAACGACAGGTGGTCATTGTCCGGGAAGCTCAGAATATCCGGGACTTCGACAATCTATTACCTTATATCGATCATTACCAAAATTCGACCATTCTGGTCCTGGCGTATAAAAATAAGAAACCGGACAAACGTAAGGGAGTATTTAAAAAACTCGGGAATACTCCCCATTGTATTTATTTCGAATCGGCCAAACTTTATGACAACAAGATTCCGGAATGGATCATCGGTTATTGTAAAGAAAAATCATATGGAATCACGACTAAAGCAGCCGGTATCCTGGCCGAAAGCTTGGGAACCGATCTGAGCCGGGTAGCGAATGAAATCGATAAGCTGGTACTGCTTTTACCTCAGGGAGGTGAAATACAGGAATCTCTGGTCGAGGAACATACAGGAATCAGTAAAGACTTCAATAGTTTCGAGCTCCTGAGTGCCATAATTCGTAAGGATTTCCTAAAAGCCAATCAGATTGTGAACTACTTTGAAGCCAACCCGAAAAACAATCCCCTGGTATTGACCATCACCACCCTTTTCAGGTATTTCCTGAACCTGCTGACCTATCACTATCAGAAAAAAACGACGCCCAATACTCAGGAAATGGCCAGGTTATTAGGTGTACATCCTTTTTTTATGAAAGACTATATCGACGGAGGTAAAATCTATAATGCCATGAAATGTGCAACCACGATCTCCTTGCTGCGGGAATACGACATGAAATCCAAAGGGGTAGGTAATGCGAATATTTCGGACGGAGAATTACTGAAAGAGCTGATATTCAAAATCATGCATTAATATTCCCGGACAAGTAACTATAATCATCCCAAGAACGTATTAAACCATATGAAAAGAACAACTACTTCAATATCGACCCAACCTTTGAATAAAGCCGTATTTTTGGACCGGGACGGCACGATCAATTCGGACGAAGGACATTATTATATATACAAACCGGAGGACTTTGTATTCAATCCGGGAGTCATCGAAGGCTTGAAACGTCTTCAGAAAGCCGGTTATCTTTTGATCGTCATCACCAATCAGGGAGGAATCGCTAAAGGGATATATACCCGGGAAGATATGTTCAAAGTACACGAAAAGATGTGTGCCGAATTGGAAAAGCATGGAGTGACCCTGACTAAGATCTATTATTGTCCCCACCATGAAAGCATAAAAACCTGTGTTTGCCGGAAACCTTCTCCTTATATGGTCAACCTGGCCATCGAAGAATTCCATATCGATAAGAAGCGATCCTGGTTTATCGGGGATAGCTCAAAGGATGTAAAATGTGCTGAAGATGCCGGAGTTAAACCGTTACGTATTCACAAAAATCAGGATATCACACCGGTCATCGATCAAATATTGAAATCGAAAGATTCATTCTAAGTCCGAAAAATTCCAGGACTACCTCTAAAATTAAGTAAAAAATAACAGATCGGGCTTGGGATTTAAGCGGGAATTGAGTAATTTCGCTCAATTTTTAAAAATCCACAGCATATGGCTCATTACATTAAAGAAGTATCACGTACATTTGGAGAATATCTGTTAATTCCGTCACTCACCACCAAAGAGTGTACTCCTGACAATGTTTCCTTGAAAACGCCGGTTGTCAAATTCCGTCAAGGGGAAACCTCGAAAATACAATTGAACATTCCGTTTGTATCTGCAGTGATGCAGGCAGTCTCCGACGACGGTCTGGCTATTGCCTTAGCCCGTAACGGAGGTTTGTCGTTTATTTTCGGTTCTCAACCTATCGAAAGTCAGGCCGAGATGGTAAGGCGGGTAAAGAAATTCAAAGCCGGATTTGTAGTGAGTGATTCTAATTTACGTCCCGATTGTACCCTACAGGATGTTGTTCGCTTAAAGGAACAAACCGGACACGCCAGTGTCGCCATTACGGATGACGGAACCCCTAATGGAAAATTATTAGGTATGATTACAAGCCGGGATTATCGGTTGAAAACAGATCCGTTAGATAAACCGGTAGTTGATTTCATGACTCCTTTCGAAAATCTGATTGTAGGAAAGTTGGGGCTGACTTTAAGTGAAGCCAATACGATCATCTGGGATCATAAGTTGAATTGCCTTCCGATTATAGACGACAATCAAAGACTTCAATATTTTGTCTTCCGCAAAGACTACGACAATCATATAGAAAATCCCAATGAATTGCTCGACAGCCATAAAAAACTGATGGTCGGAGCCGGAATTAACAGCCGCGACTTTAAAGAACGGGTACCTGCCTTGGTAGATGCCGGAGTAGATGTGCTGGTAGTAGATTCTTCCGACGGTTTTTCGGAATGGCAATACGAAACGATCCGCTGGATTAAAGAAACGTATAACGAAGAAGTCAAGGTAGGCGGTGGTAATGTGGTGGATAAAGAAGGATTCTTATATCTGGTGAAAGCCGGAGCCGATTTTGTAAAAGTAGGGATCGGCGGTGGTTCTATCTGTATCACTCGTGAGCAAAAAGGGATCGGCCGGGGACAGGCGACTGCTCTGATCGAAGTATGCCAGGCTCGTCAGGAATATTTCGAACAAACCGGTATTTATATTCCGATCTGTTCCGACGGAGGACTTGTACATGACTATCACATGACCTTAGCATTGGCCATGGGCGCCGACTTCCTGATGATGGGACGCTACTTTGCCCGCTTCGACGAGAGTCCGAGTAAAAAACTGGCTATCGGTAATAGCTATGTGAAAGAATATTGGGGAGAAGGATCCAACCGTGCTCAAAACTGGCAACGCTACGATATGGGAGGAAACAGTAAAGCTGCCCTGAAATTCGAAGAAGGGGTCGACAGTTATGTTCCATATGCCGGAAAAATGAAAGACAATCTGGAAATCACCCTGGGCAAAATCAAATCGACCATGTGTAGCTGTGGTTCCGTTACGATTCCTCAATTACAGGAAAGAGCAAAAATCACCTTGGTATCCTCTACTTCTATTGTCGAAGGAGGAGCACACGACGTAATTCTGAAAGATACCAAGATTCAATAACAGATCAGGGATGCCACAAAATGGGTGGCTTCATTGACTGGAGTCAGATTTAAATAACCGGATTTTATCCGGTTATTTTTATATACGGCCGGATAGAGCTGTTGCAAATGCCTGTGCTCCTGCCAGGCCTCCCCCGCTTTGGCATAATAACGAACCGTGAACTCTCCTTCCGCATGTTCGTCCAAATATCGCCGGCTCAACATAAGGGCGACTATTCCCATATTATAACGCAGATTGATTTCCAGGCAAGGTTGCACTCTATACTTTCCCGCAGAGTCGGAATAAATCATCATATCTATCCCTAAATATCCCCGGTAATCGGGCAAAATCCCGGCAATCATATCCGGCAATTCCTGTTTCAGCGACTGCAACTTTTCTTCTCCTAATTTACTTCCCAGTAATTGCTCAATATACGCTTGAGCTCCCAGATAATTCCCGCGATATTCACCGTTCAGGCCGGTAGAAAATACCGACCATCCGATAAATTCCACCCCTTGCCTTCCTGCACAAAACTCCATGGCAAAATCCAGTACCTTATTCAATTTTTTTTCCAACATAACATACCCCTGCCGTTTCAATATCCCGTGTAATCGTTCTTTCTCTTTCACAGCAATAGGTTTTCCGAGTACCAGAATACCTTTCCCCGAAGAAGACCAGGGTGCTTTCACCAGGTATTTTCCGGTTTTCATTTTCTGTTCGATCTCTTCGATAGAATAACCTGTCTCCGGAATCACTTCCTTTTCCAGATCAGGAATCAAACCGAACAAACGAATCAACCCTTCCCGGGCTTTCCTGCGGCTATACCACTCTTTTCGTTCCGTCTTCCACTCCTCACCCATCCCCCGTTCGGCCAGCCAATGGCACATTTTCGGACTCCATCCCCACGGTTCCCCTTTCACCTCTCCCAAAATCCCGGCTTCTGCCTCCTGAATAAAACCGGCCTTCAAATGCAAAGGCTCATAAACCGATGCCATAAATACCGGATCCGGTAAATTCCTGACTAAGACCCAATCTTCCGATTCTCCCAGAAATACAGGTAAAACCGCCAAATCTTCAGCCATGGTCACCACATTAGCCGGAGGCATATAGTATTTACTTCCATTGGCAATCGCCATCTCACAATCCGGATTGAATATCCAAAGCCTTTTCCTGTTTTCCATCGACCTGATCTGTTTCTCCCTGCAAATATAAATAAAACGCCGTTTTTTCATAAAAAACTAAGATTTTCTTTTAATCGGCTGATTGATAAAGCGTAAAGAACGATAAGCCTGGTAATTGGTAGCGATTTGGTAGCGGTGCTAATTTCAGCGCATTGCTTTGCTTCACTTTTAGAACTGATACAAATATAGGGATTTTGACCGAAAAAGAAAAAAATAGGAGATTTTTAGTTTTCTGTGTAAACGGAAAAACAAGAAAAGTGTAAGTAACAGAATAAGTGCAAAAAAGAATTTGCACCTATTCTTGTTACTAAAAATGTAAATCATTGATTTTTAGTATATTATTCATTGCTACACCTTGCACCAAAACGGTCTGTCCTGGTATCCGTAGCAAATATACATGGTGTTTATGCTTGCAAATCATTATTTGTAGGTATTGCGAGTGATGATTAAAACCGTTAATTTTGCAAACTAATGGATCGTACGAAAA
>NZ_CFKYFN010000012.1:0-32411 GCF_985060555.1 Odoribacter sp.
CTTTCCTTCACTGACCGGCGGAACTCCTCGCAAGCTCGTCAGACACCACCGGTCGGGCGTTCGGAAAACCTAACCGGACACTCGTTCCTGCTCCAATGGTCTTCCGCCACAAAACCCTGCATCTCACGTTAACACGACCTGGCAAAGGAAGAATTAGAAAAATTTTATAGAATAAAATACCGGCTCATCTCTATCGGATTATGGATAATTGGGTTACTCTATCAGAAAATCTTTTTTCGTTGAAATTTACGGTTTTCAGGTCCGGTTTAGCTTGCCAGGCAGTGATAACGTAAGTCGAAGGTATTCGTGTTCGGGGACCATTGGAGCTCTGGCGAGTGTCGTCTTGCTTTTTCTGAACGTCCGACCGGTGGTGTCTGACGGAAACGTAACGTAAAGTTTTTTGCGGAGTGAGGAGTTCCGCCGGTCAGTGAAAGAAAGAGCCAGACGACCGACAGAAGCGACCGGGTCACCAAACACGAATACCGAAGACGAATAAGTAACGACAGAATAATTCTACCATTTTTCCATTTACATCTGATTTACACAAAACCATAAAAAAGGTGCATAGAAAAACTTCTATGCATCCTTACGATTTTAAATATTATTTTGCAAATAAAAATATTTAACCTCTAATTTGAATATCAGATTAAAAAAAACACCCCTTAACGCATAATCTCCTCAACTTCTTCGACAGTAATCGGAGTACGTTTATCTCCCAGGAAGCGCGAACCTCCGGGAATAATCAGGATATCATCTTCCAAACGGATACCTCCGAAATCCTTGAATGTTTCGATCTTGTCATAATTCAGGAATTCTTTATGCATCCCCTGTGCTCTCCATTGGTCTATCAATGCCGGAATAAAATAACATCCCGGTTCATCGGTAATGACAAATCCCTCCTGCAACCGGCGCCCCATCCGCAACGATGAAGTTCCGAACTGGTCGATCGGCCGGGTTTCATCGTCATATCCCACATAGATCTGTCCCAAGTCTTCCATATCATGTACATCCAATCCCATCATATGTCCCAGTCCGTGAGGCATAAATAAGGCATGCGCCCCGGCAGCAACCGCTTCGTTTACATCTCCTTTCATCAGGCCGAGATCTTTCAAACCCTGTGCCAGCACCTTACATACCTCCAGGTGCACGTATTGATAAGTCACCCCGGGTTTAGCTATCTCTATCGCTTTGTTATTAGCAGCCAATACGATATTATAAACCTCTTTCTGGCGGGTCAGGAATTTCCCACCGACCGGAACCGTACGGGTAAAGTCCGAACAATAATGGGACACTTCTTCTGCTCCGGCATCCGTCAGCATCATACGTCCTTCCTGAAGGATCTGGCTATGATCGTGATTATGGAGTGTTTCACCGTTCTGCGACAGGATCACAGGGAACGACACCATACTTCCGTACGAAGCTGCAATTCCTTCGATCAGCCCTGCAATATATTGTTCCTTGACTCCCGGTTTACAATTCCGCATAGCAGCTGTATGCATTTCGTAACCGATATTACAAGCTTTGGTGATTTCCTCGATTTCACAAGGTTCTTTTACCGAGCGGAGATCGACCACAGCTTTGATCAGTTCCAGCGAAGCATAATTTTTCACCAAAGCAGGCCGGATACCCAACAACTCTTCGAGCAAGAGCATATTCCTGAAACGGTAAGGAGGTAAAAAATGAATCCGGCGTCCCTGAGAAATCGCCGTTTTCATACAATCCGCCAGCCGGGCAAAAGGAGCGGTCTTCGACACGCCGACCCGGGCTGCCATATCCTTTACACTCGGTTGAGGTCCCATCCAGATAATATCATCCATATCCACATCATTCCCGAATATATATTCATCCCCCGAATCGATATCGATCACTCCTGCAAAACCGGGTTGATTCAGACCGAAAAAATAGAGAAACGAACTATCCTGACGGAACTTATAAGTATTATCCGTATAATTAGCCGGGGCCTCCCCATTTCCCAGGATCAACACCAAACCACTTTTCACTTTTTCTTTCAGACGGGCGCGTCTGTTTTTGTAAACACTTGTTTCAAACATATCTTTCAATTTTTAGTAAGTACGGTTTAAAAAGTGTCACAAGATAAAGAAAAAAGCCAAAAGGGGAAAGGCAAAAAGTAAAAAATTTCTCTCAAACCCGCCGAAAGGATTTATTGCGGAACAAATAACCGGCAAACGGGACACAGATCCCGGCGATAGTAACAATCCAGGCTCCGTAAGCGATACTGACCTGACTTCCCAATATTCCCTCCATACCGCCACCAAGGCTAAACATTCCTTCCTGGGCGAACCAGACATCGATAATTTTCCACAAAACGACGAACGATGCCAGTAAACTACAAATCGTAATGCTCCAGGAAATTCCCATCGAAAGATCTTCATGCAGATCCTTTCTCAAAGCCAGAATAATCACTATGATAAACATGATAAAGGTAAACCAGCCCGACGAAGACATTCCGGATATTGTTCCCAATTGTACAATTTTATACCAAGGTAAAAAAGTAGCTATCAAGCCGATGAGAGCCACAATAATGACAGCAAATCTCTGTTTGTTCATAATCTGAAGATTTAAATATTATTTCTTCTTTCAAAAAGTCTTTTGTCCTACTCTTTTTTTGAAAGAAGATTCAAATTTTATACGTTTTTCCTATCGAAAAGTTTTCGGTTTTCCCTTTCGAATCCCCTCAAACCTGAAAATGTATCGTCTGTTATTTAAAACTGTTCTAAACATGAAAAACTGAAAATAATCTTCCGATTTTGCTTGATAATCGTAAGAACAATACGTAATTTTGGAACGCTTTTTGCAATAACAACGTTTTCGAAAAGACGTTTGAGTGCGTAAAAAAATATGTTATACAACATAAAACGGTGAAAATCAAACATTTTAAAATACAATTTATTAACAAATCAATTTATTGATCATGAAACCAACTCATATCGAACACATCGGTATTGCCGTCAAAAGTCTGGAAGAAGCTATTCCATTTTATGAAAATGTATTAGGACTGAAATGCTATGCAGTAGAAGAAGTAAAAGATCAGAAAGTAAAAACAGCTTTCTTTCAAGTAGGTCAGACAAAAATCGAATTGTTGGAATCTACCGATCCTGAAGGTCCTATCGGGAAATTTGTAGAAAAAAATGGTGGCGGTATGCACCACATGGCATTTGCCGTTGAAGATGTAGCCGAAGCTTTAAACGAAGCAGCAGCAGCCGGTTGTCAGTTAATCGACAAAGCTCCCCGTACCGGAGCAGAAGGACTTCAAATCGGATTCCTTCACCCGAAATCAACCAATCGGGTACTGACAGAACTTTGCGGTAAAAAATAATTACGTCAAAAGCGTCAAAGATGATTGAAAACGTCAGAAAGGCATTTTAAAGCAGTGTCCTTTTGGCGCTTTCGATGTTTTCAAAGCTTAGGCATTTTAGATATTTAAAAGTAAATTTAAAATTTTATGGCCACAAATCAAGATAAAGTCAAAGAACTTATCGACTTACGAAATCAAGCGAAATTGGGCGGAGGCGAAAAACGGATCGAATCTCAGCACAAAAAGGGTAAATATACAGCCCGGGAAAGAATCGCCATGTTGCTGGACGAAGACAGCTTCGAAGAATTCGATATGTTCGTCACACACCGGTGTAATAATTTCGGCATGGAAAAGACAAAATTCCTCGGAGACGGAGTTGTTACCGGACAAGGAACGATCAACGGACGTATCGTATTTGTATTTGCACAGGATTTTACCGTATTCGGAGGAGCACTTTCAGAAATGTTGGCTCAGAAGATCTGCAAAGTCATGGACAAAGCGATGACGGTAGGAGCTCCGATCATCGGATTGAACGATTCCGGTGGTGCACGTATTCAGGAAGGCGTAAATTCATTGGCAGGATATGCTGAAATTTTCGAGCGTAACATCCTGGCTTCCGGGGTTATTCCACAGATATCCGCTATTTTCGGCCCCTGTGCCGGTGGAGCCGTATACTCTCCTGCCCTGACCGACTTCATCCTGATGACCGATCAGAGTTCTTACATGTTCGTTACCGGACCGAAGGTGGTAAAAACCGTTACCGGCGAAGATATCAGTACAGAAGACCTGGGAGGTGCAGAAGTTCACTCGACCAAATCGGGCGTTTCTCATTTTATGGTAGAAAACGAAGAAGAAGGTATTTCTCTGATCCGTGATCTGCTTTCTTATCTGCCTTCCAACAACCTCGAAGAAGCGCCGATGATGGTATGCAACGACCCGATCGATCGTCTGGAAGACAAATTGAACAGCCTGATTCCGGATAATCCCAATCTGCCGTACAATATGCTGGAAGTAATCGAAGCAATCGTAGACCAGGGTAAATTCCTCGAAGTACACAAACGTTATGCCCGGAATATCATCGTCGGTTTCTGCCGGATGGGAGGACGTTCTGTGGGTATTATCGCCAACCAGCCTAGTTTCTATGCCGGAGTACTCGATATCGAATCATCGCGTAAAGCAGCTCGTTTCGTTCGCTTCTGCGACTGTTTCAATATTCCGATCCTGACGTTGGTAGACGTACCGGGATTCTTACCGGGCCGTGTGCAGGAATACGGCGGCATCATCACCCACGGAGCCAAATTGATGTTCGCTTACGGCGAAGCTACCGTTCCTAAAGTAACCGTTACTTTACGTAAATCCTACGGAGGAGCACACGACGTGATGTCCTGTAAACAACTTCGCGGCGACTTCAACTACGCCTGGCCGACAGCCCAGATTGCCGTGATGGGTGCCAAAGGTGCTATCGAAGTACTATACGGTAAGGAAGTAGCAGCGATCACCGATCCGGAAGCAAAAGCTAAATTTATCGCAGAGAAAGAGGAAGAATACAATCATGCATTCGCTAATCCTTACAAAGCAGCTTCTTACGGTTATATCGACGATGTGATCGAACCACGCAACACCCGTTTCCGTGTGATCCGGGCCTTCCAGTCTTTACAGACGAAGCGTGTCACTAACCCGATGAAGAAACATTCTAATATACCTTTATAATTATGACCATATTAGCAATCGACTGGGGCTATGCGCTCCTGGTCACGGGAATGGGAATCGGAACTGTATTTTTACTGCTTATTGTTTTGATTTGGGTAATTGGTTTGCAAACCAAAATCATCAATGGCATCACAGGCCACTCGAAAGGGGCTTCTGAAGAAGCGACCGTAAGGACGACAGAAACCCATCCGACGCCTCACGAACAAGCAGCCATAGCCATGGCTATGCACCTGTACTTCGATGCCCACGATGAAGAGCCGCATGTCATCACGATTCAGGAAGTAGAAAAGCGCTATTCGCCATGGAGTTCCAAAATTTACAGCATGAGAAATACGATTATCAAGTAAATAAATTGACCATATGAATAAATTTAAAATCACTATCGACGGAAATAATTACGACGTCACAGTGAATCTAACGGATCATCATAAAGCTAACGTAGAAGTAAACGGGATATCTTACGATGTAAGCTATGAAAGCAAAAATACGGTTGCAGCTCCTATCCGCAAATCGACAGCTCCCGGTACCCCACAGGTACATGTTTCAGCACCGGCTGCTGCAGCATCCAGTGCCACCAGTATCAAAGCTCCGCTTCCCGGAACGATCATGACCATCAACGTAAAAGTCGGTGATCAGGTGAAACGGGGAGATACCTTAGTCGTCATGGAAGCCATGAAAATGGAAAACAACATTATGGCTAACAAGGACGGACAGGTGAAAGCCATCCATGTCACTGTCGGACAGACGGTCGTACAGGACGATAAACTGGTTGATCTGCAGTAATTCATTGTAAAATCGTTAGTAATGAAACAAATGAAAAAATATCTCTTTCGGCTGGTTGCCTTTCTGGGCCTGACTATTACGCCCTTTATCGCCAGTGCCGAAGAAGTCAGTTTAGGAGAAAGCATCAGTAAATTCCTGAACGACACCGGATTTGCCCGCCTTGTCGAGGGCAACTGGTTGTGTTTGGTGATGATAGCTGTCGCTTGTTTATTATTCTATCTGGCTATCGTTAAAAAGTTCGAGCCTCTGTTATTGTTGCCTATCGCTTTCGGTATGTTGCTGACCAATCTGCCGGGAGCCGGATTGTATCATCCGGAACTATTTGAAGGAGGACACATTCATTGGCCGGATTTTGCAAATGCCAATAACGTCGGATTGCTGGATTACATCTACCTCGGAGTGAAACTGGGTATCTATCCCTGTGTCATTTTCATCGGTGTAGGAGCAATGACCGATTTCGGTCCGCTGTTAGCCAATCCGAAAAGTTTCCTATTGGGAGCAGCAGCCCAGATCGGTATCTTCGCTACTTTCCTGGGAGCTTTGGTTCTCGGATTCAACTATGCCGAAGCCGGTTCGATCGGTATTATCGGTGGAGCCGACGGCCCGACCGCCATTTATCTGACTTCTAAGTTAGCCCCCAATTTATTAGGCCCGATCGCCGTGGCTGCCTATTCCTATATGGCTTTGGTACCGGTCATCCAACCGCCTATTATGAAAATGCTGACTACTCAGAAAGAGCGCGAGATCGTCATGAAGCAATTGCGTAAAGTATCTAAAACAGAAAAAATCATATTCCCGATCATCGTTACTGTTTTTGTATCTTTATTGTTACCTTCTGCCGCTCCGCTGATCGGTTGTTTGATGTTAGGTAACCTGATGCGTGAAAGTGGAGTTGTAGAACGTCTGAGTAAGACTGTTCAGAACGAACTGATGAATATTACCACCATCTTTCTGGGTGTTTCGGTTGGAGCGACAACTACCGCAACAGCTTTCCTGAACTACCAAACTCTGGCCATCCTGGTAATCGGAATCCTGGCTTTCGCTTTGGGAAGTGCCGGAGGAGTATTGCTGGCTAAATTTATGAACTTGTTTACCAAGAATAAGATCAACCCGCTGATCGGTTCTGCCGGTGTATCGGCCGTTCCGATGGCAGCCCGTGTATCTCAGACTGTAGGTCAGGAAGCCAATCCTGGCAACTTCTTGCTGATGCATGCCATGGGGCCCAATGTAGCCGGAGTTATCGGTTCTGCTGTTGCAGCCGGTATCCTGCTCTCTTTCCTCGGATAAAACAAGAGTTTACCGTAATAAATCAAGGGTGTGCTTCAATGAAGTGCACCCTTTTTCAGTTGAAACGGTTACAGTAGTAAAATATGCTTCTCCCATTCCGATGCCACCTGCCAGTGTCCGGCCTCCCTCAGCCCACAGGACAAGCTTTTGTACAATCGCATACCTTCCCTACCGATAGCAGACGGAAGGTATTTGTTTATTGGAACGATGATAAGGGCCAAGTTATAGGTAGGTATATTTTTTCTTTCTATTCCGATTCCGGGTTTTATCCCGTCAGACCGGTTCGCCTGGAACGGTCCGGTAAGGCTTCCCTTCACTGACCGGGTCGCCAATTCCGATCACCGAAGACGAATATAAGTAACGACAGAATAATTCTACGTTTTAATGATAACTTTTTCGGTTCCAATCAGTAAAACAGTAAAAAAACATGATACAAATCAAAATAAAACGGGTATATGACGATCCGGAACCGGGGGACGGTTACCGGGTATTAGTCGACAGGCTCTGGCCCAGAGGGATAAAAAAAGCATGTTTATCCTACGATGAATGGGCTAAAGAAATCACTCCCTCTCCCGGTTTAAGAACCTGGTTTCATGACGATATCTCCCGACATTGGGAAGAATTTACTTCGATGTATAAAGAAGAGTTGGAGCACTCGCAAGCCGTTAAAGATTTTCTTTCCAGAATCGGGACTTATCCGGTAGTAACCTTGTTATATGCTTCGAAAGATCCTGTTCACAACCATGCCCGGATTCTACAGAACTACCTGGAAACCCAGCTAAAAAAATAACCGGATAACACACAGCCTGCCGGATGGGTACGCTCTCCTTCATGCGGCAGGCTGTTCAACAAAGAATCCGGGTATTATTTACCCCACAATTCGATCAGATTCAAAATCGTCTGCATCGCTTTTTGCATTGTATTCAGCGAGCAATATTCATATTTTCCATGGAAATTCATACCTCCTGTAAATAAGTTCGGACAAGGCAGTCCCATATAGGACAAACGGGCACCATCCGTACCGCCGCGGATAGGACGAACGATCGGAGTAACACCGGCCTTTTCCATCGCCTGGAAGGCTTTATCGATTACTTCGGGATAAGGTTCGACCATTTCACGCATATTATAATACTGATCTTTCAGGGTTAGTTTGATCACCCCTTCTCCGTACTTCCCGGTCAACAGAGCGGTAACAGCCTGGAGGTAGCGTTTTTTCTCTTCAAATTTCACCCGCGAATGGTCCCGGATGATATATTCACTGGAAGCATTTTCTACTTCTCCCCTGATACTGATCAGATGATAAAAACCTTCGTAACCTTCCGTATGTTCGGGCCGCTGACAAGGAGGCAATAAGTTATTCAATTCGTTGACCACCTGCAAAGCATTGATCATCTTATCCTTCGCATAACCCGGATGAATATTGCGTCCTTGTACTTCGATCCGGGCACTGGCAGCATTGAAATTCTCATATTCCAGCTCTCCTTCAAAGCCTCCGTCTACGGTATAAGCAAAGGTGGCACCGAAATGTTTTACATCAAAAAAGTCTACCCCTTTTCCGATTTCTTCGTCGGGCGTAAAGCCGATCCGGATTCTGCCGTGTTTCACTTCTGGATGCTTCATCAGATATTCGGCAGCGGTCATGATCTCTGCCACCCCTGCTTTATCGTCGGCTCCCAACAGCGTCGTACCGTCGGTTGTGATCAAGGTATGCCCCTTGAAAAAAGCCAACTCCGGAAAATCTGCCAGCGTCATCGTCAATTGCTCGTTCAGACAGATATCTCCCCCATCGTAATTTTCAATGATACGGGGATGGATATCGGCCCCACTCATATCGGGACTCGTATCGACATGCGAGATAAAACCGATCACCGGCCGGTCTTCATACCCGGGAGTTGCCGGAATAGTACCCATCGCATAACCATTGGCATCGACTTCCACATCCTCCAACCCCAGCTCTTTCATCTCTTCGGCCAGATAATTCAGCAGAATCAATTGTTTCGCAGTCGACGGATAGGTTTCACTCTCCGGATCACTCTGGGTATCGAATCCGACATATTTCAAAAAACGCTCTTTTAATTCCATATCTTTATGATTTAGATTTTAGATTTACGATTTACGATTTTTCGTTTATCGGGTTCCTCTCCGGTTTACTCTTCTTTGGCTCTCAACGAATCCCAGATAAAGTAACCGATAATAACGACATACATGACAACGGCCAGCCATTCTGCCCCGCTCCAGGTAGCATACCAATCTGCTCCGGCATATTTCAATACGGCACTGATAACTCCCATCAGGGCTCCCCCTGCTATAAACCCGGAAGCGATCAGTGTACCGCGTTCACGGCGCATCTTATTTACTTTTTCATCTTTACTACGGGTAGATACATACCAACTGACCAGCCCTCCGATCAATAAAGGCGTATTCAGATCCAACGGAATAAACATTCCCAGGGCAAAAGCCAGGGCAGGTACCCCGATCATGGTCAGAATCAATGCGAGTGCGGCACCGGCAAAATACAGCATCCAGGGAGTCGCTCCTCCTTCCATCAAAGGTTTGATAACAGCAGCCATCGCATTCGCCTGGGGAGCCACCAAAGCATTTTCACCTACAAATCCGTAAGTCTGATTCAGGATCATCATTACTCCGGCCACCGTAGCGGCAGAAACAACGGTTCCCAGAAATTTCCACCGCTCCTGTTTTGCGGGAGTCGTACCGATCCAATAACCGATTTTCAAGTCGGTAATAAAACCTCCGGCCATAGACAAAGCAGTACAAACCACGCCACCGATGACCATGGCAGCCATCATGCCGTTTGTCCCGCTCAACCCGGCACTCACCAAAACCAGCGAAGCCAGGATCAATGTCATCAAAGTCATTCCCGATACCGGATTCGTCCCCACGATAGCGATAGCATTAGCAGCCACCGTAGTAAACAGGAAAGAAATAATAAACACAATCAGTATGGCGACAATGGTCTGGAAGAGATTACCCAGTACACCGAACTGGAAGAAAATGAAAGTGGTAATCAAAGTCGCCAGCAAACCGATCAGAATAAACTTCATCGAAAGATCATGCTGTGTACGTTCTGCCACTTCTTCACTTCCCTTCTTTCCCCCCAATTCTTTTACCGCCAGGCCTAAGGCTTGTTTGATAATACCCGACGAACGGATAATGCCGACGATACCGGCCATAGCGATACCACCGATACCGATATGACGGGCATAATTCGTAAATAACTGTTCGGGCGACATGTCCCGGATCAGCATAGAAACCCCTTCTCCTACAGCAACAGTCTGTCCATCTGCAAAATAACTCAGAAACGGGATCAGCACAAACCACACGGTAAACGAACCGGCACAGATAATAGCGGCGTATTTCAATCCGACAATATATCCCAGGCCTAACACTGCAGCCCCTGTATTCACTTTAAATACCAGCTTCGTTTTTTCAGCCAGCATCTCTCCCCAACCCATGATCCGGGTGGAGATGGTCTCTGTCCACCAACCGAAAGTACTGATAAAAAAGTCATATAATCCACCGACCAATCCACTCACCGCCAATAATTTCGCCTGGTTTCCCTTTTTTTCACCCGAAACCAGCACCTCGGTCGTCGCCGTAGCTTCCGGGAAAGGGTATTTCCCGTGCATATCTTTTACAAAATATTTACGGAAAGGGATCAGCATCAGAATACCCAACAATCCTCCGAGTAAAGAGGATAAAAAAATCTGATAAAATTTAGCATCCAGACCAAGAATATACAAAGCAGGTAATGTAAAGATCGCTCCGGCAACGATCACTCCCGAGCTAGCCCCGATAGATTGAATGATCACATTCTGTCCGAGCATATTATTCTTTTTCATCAGATTTCCGCATCCAACCGCGATAATAGCGATCGGGATAGCAGCCTCGAACACCTGTCCCACCTTCAGTCCCAGATAAGCTGCAGCTGCCGAAAAGACGATAGCCATAATAATACCGAAAACCACCGAGTAAGTCGTTACTTCCCGGGGTTTCGAATTAGCCGGCATAATCGGTTTATACACTTCGCCAGGCTTCAACTCCCGATAGGCGTTATCGGGCAACGAATTTAGCTTTTGTTCTTCTTGTTCCATAAGTTTGTATTATGATGATTAATTGAATTAGCGCAACGATGCTTCCTTTTCTCAAACGATTCCAAAAATAACGATTTAATGTAAAAAGTAAAAGATTAAAAGTAAAAAGATCGGAAAAACCCTTTCTAAGTTTCAAATTTTACTGTTTTTATAAGGATTCGGTCACCGAATAACGACAAACGACGGGTTAAAAGGTCGCCCCATCGGCAATATGGGCAAATTTCCGCCTTAACCATTGGACGAGCCGGGTGGTGACTTCCGGTCCGGAGTAGGGAATAAATTCGTCGTACATATCCGACTGGTTAAAATTCGAAATCCCGATAGAAAGTACAGTGACTCCATTCCGTTGGGCCTCCCGGACCATTTCCCGGACATGTACCCGCGGATCGGTCTTACCGGCAGCTGCTGTCGGTGTGCCGTCGGAAATCATAAACAGTAATTTATTCTGTGTGGTAGTCCGGAATTTCTGCGTAGCATAATGGATAGCGAATCCATCGGCATTGACATACATTCCCTCTTGAGAAAAAAGCTTTTTGATCTCCAGACGTTTCCCGGGTTCATGAAACCGGACGATTTCAACCCTTTCCTGCTTTACCCGGTGACCATAAATAGAAAATCGGATATCCGGATTGGCTTCGAAAGCAAGCGCCAGAGCGACCGATAACACCAACTGCAATTCCAGTTTATTTTCATCGGTCATCGATCCCGATAAATCGAGCATAATCACCACTTCCAGCAAAGCCGAAGGGGCAGGCAACTCCTCGATAAAAATATGAGGATTCAAATGCACCCGATACAATTCGTCTTCATCCAAATCCCCGCTCTCCTGCTCATAAAAAACACAAGCTTTATTCATCTTTGCCTGAAAGGTCAGAAAGTTCAGCCGGATTTTAGCGGCTAATTCCCTTGCTCTCCGCATCAAGACCGGATCTACTACCCCACAAGAGGCATCCAGTTCCCGATAGCGTTCTGCAACAGGACTTCCGGCCCGTTTCAAAGCCCCTTTCGTATCCTCTTCGATATCGGCCCAAGGCACCAAATCCAGCGATTTACTCAAATCCAAAAACAGATCGTCGAGGATCTTGACATCGATATCCACCGGAGCTCCTTCCACTTCCAGAGGCAGATTCATCATTACCCTGGAATAATAATTGAACATCGGCGGTAACTCCTCGTCCTTAGTTATAAAACGGGCACTGATTTGTTGTGCCAGCTCCACCACTTGTCGTGGTTCCAGGGAAGCATAATCCGTAATCGTATCCAATAGGCCGTCGATCCATCCCAACCGGCTCCGGTGAGGAAGCAAACGGGTTTTAAACACTTCATATTCCAGCAATTCAGGAAAAAGGACCCGGGTAGCCAGATAGTTATAGCGCACATCGTCCAAATCGGTAAACTTCAATTCCTGTTCAGCCCTCAGTAAGGCCAGTGTAAACTGCATCCGGCGGGCAGCGTTCAGATAATAATAATATCCCGGATATACCCGGGCAATCCTCCCTTCTATCCGACGATCTTCTATCAGATGGATAAAATATTTTTGCTGAAGTGTACAGCGGTATTTTTCGTATACTCCCCGGCTATAACAAATATGCCCGACCTGATGAATATATTGGCCGAAAAAAACTTCTGCCCGAACCTGTTCACTCACTTTCAACGAAAGAATCTCGGGATTCATCACCACGGAATTGAAATCCATCCTGGCTCCCCCCTCTTTCGAAAAAATAATCCGTGGCAATTCACCTCCCATATGCAAGGCAATGCGGGCACATACCGGCATCAATCGATAGATATCGGCCGTCTTCGGAAAATCTTTTCCCAATAAATCCAACGGTTCCGGGAAATTTCCCCACCAATTCCGGTCCAAAACATCCCGGCTATACACCGATTCGATCTCTTCGCGGGTCATACCATCTGTACTAACGAGCGGGCCACTAACTGCTCACCGGCAATCACATAATTGGTCAGAATAACCTCTTCGACCACCTCGCGGACAGAATAGCCCAACTGCAAATAGGCTGCGGCATCCAAAACCTGTCGGGTGGACAACGACACGGTAAGAGCCTCTTTTTGTTCGGCCTGTCGCAATAAACGGGCTATCTCTGCCAGTTGAGCCGCTGCAGAAGCTTTTACCAAAGGATAACGCTGCATCATCAATGCCGCTTCCTCCTCGGGAGTCAGGTAATCCAATTGTACCTTGATAAACCGATCTTCGAAAGCAGAGTCCAGCCGTTGGGTAGAAACATAAGCAAACCCGGTGTTACCGGCAGCGACGAATTGTACATTCGTGCCTTTATTATAGCGAACACCCGAATCTTCGTCATACAGATACGACTGTCGCCGGTCCAGAATCGTCATCAGAAAATTAGCAGCCACCATCGGGATACGGGTCAGCTCGTCCAGGAAGATCAACGTAGGCCTATCGGAAGTGAAAGCCTTGAAAAATTCGGAACGGACCGCCAGGGTTTTCCCTTCATCCCCGATAACCAACCCACCGACAAACATTTTCTTCGGCTTAAATGCCTGCCCCATATCGAAACCGAAATAATCCATTTCCATAGCATCGGCCAATTCCATCGCCACCGATGATTTACCACATCCTTTCGGCCCCAACAGAAAAGGATATTTCCCCAGATACAAAGTATGGCATAAAAATTCCCATTTCCATTGAGGAATACACAAGTCCCTGGAATGTTTCGGAGGACTGAAAGAAGCGGTCCGAAAATCCGGAAACAAGTCCGGTTGTAGTAGCGAGGCAGTTGTCTTATTCGATTGCATAGGTTTTATTTCAAATCATTTTCATTCCTGAACGGAAAACCATTAAAACACAGTTTATGGTTGTTTAAAAACTTCCGGTTTGCCGAGACTCACCCCCCGTTCCTGCCGAGAAAATTTATCCTTCTGTTCGACATATTATCTCATCTTCGATTTTAGATGAAATCTTCAACAGCAAATCCTTCGGATTTTCTTCCGCCAGAAGCTCCCTTTCTCTTTACAATGACAGAGGAACTCCAAACAACCAAAACCTTTCCTGCAAAGATACCGGATTTCCCGAATTGTATCCGTACAAATCCGATATTTTAGTGCTAAAAACGATCTTCGCCACTCCGTTTTTCCAGTTTCATTACCGAAGGGATGAAGAATGAAATCACCCCCAGGGATAAAATGATACATCCGGAAATCCAGAACGCATTACTTACCCCTATCGTATCGGCGATATAACCGGTCAACAAAATACCTATCATAGAAGGTAATAAACTCAGACTTCCAAAAAGTGAAAATACCCTGCCTAAAGCAGTATGATCGATAAAAGTTTGTAAAACGGAAGTGAAAGGCCCACTGTAAAACGAACCGGCCAATCCACCGATAATAGTTAAACACACAAACAGCACAAAAGCATCCGAAGGCAATAATCCCGATATCAGAATATAGCTTCCCAAGGCCAGGTAAGAGCTATTGATCAGCCCAACCCGCCGGATCTTTATTTTCCATACTCCCAGAATCAAACCGCCGAGCAATGTACCTGCACCCCAGACAATTTCTACCAGACTCATTTGAAAAGTATCTCCTCCGAAATGAGTTACCGTCATCAAGGGAAACAATACAGCAACCGGCATTAAAAAGAAAGTAACTGCAACGGAAATTATCATCAACCAGGGTAATCCCCGATGTTTTTGTACTTCCTTCCAGCCTTCGACCATTTCATGCCATATTCCGGGTTTCCGTTTTTCTTCCGTCCTGACCGGGTCGGGGATCGCAACAAAAGCCAAAGCGGTACAAGCGATGATCGCCCCTGCAACATCCAGCAGCATCACCACCGTCATATTCAGTGAAGTGATCAAAAGTGCTCCTAAGGCAGGTCCGGCAATACTACTCACCGACTGTAACGCCTGGTTTACTCCGGCAATCCGCATTAATTCCGATTCGGGCGCCAACATGGGAATAGCCGCCTGCATAGCGGGTGAATGGAAAGCATTTCCGATACTCCGCAGAGCCATCAACAAATAAATCAATCCCAATTCAGCCTGATCGAAATAGAATAAACCTCCCAGTATCAAAGAACATAGAGCGACAAAACTATCGGCAGCGATCATGGTCAGTTTTCTTTTCCAACGATCGACATATACACCCGCTATAGGTCCTAACAAAGCCTGAGGTAATAAGGTCGCCAACACAGCATAGGATAGCACTTCGGCACTTTTAGTCTCTATGCTCAACCAAAACATGACCGAATATCCGACAATAGCACTACTCAGGATAGAAAACAACTGTCCCGACCATATAATAATAAATTTCTTTTTCCAAAGATCCATGATAAAAAAACTATAAACAAAAGACTAAAAAGCTATAGCTTAAAGGCTATAGGCTAAAAAAGCAATAGGCGATAAAAAAAGGGGGAATCGAAAGCTAAGTGAAAAATAAACTAGCCTTCAAAATAAATTATCCTACCCATCATCTTCATAACTAACATTTTTTTGAAAAGTCGCCACAAAGATAGCAAAATTTACGTATACCGTGTAAACATAAAATGAAATATCATGGAAAGGAACCTTAAAGAAGCTTTAAAGCATCGCAGAAGTTATTACGCGATAGATAATCAAACCACAATTCCTGATGCTGAGATCGAGGAAATTTTAGATTTTGCCGCTCTTCATACTCCCTCTGCTTTCAATTCCCAATCCACACGGATGGTACTATTATTGAGGGAACAGCATCGACGGCTTTGGGACATTGTCCGGAATACGCTAAAAAAGACGATCCCGGCAGCCGCTTATGCTTCTACCGAAGCAAAAATCAATAAATCGTTCGCAGCCGGTTACGGTACGGTATTATTTTTTGAGGACACCGCTATAATCGAAGGTTTACAGAAAGCTTTCCCTTTATATCACGAAAAATTTCCGCAATGGTCCCAGCATACCTCAGGGATGCATCAACTGGCCGTCTGGACTATGCTCGAAGACGCCGGATTCGGAGCCTCCCTGCAACATTACAATTCCCTGATCGACAAAGAGGTTATTGCCACCTGGAAATTACCTGCCACCTGGGAATTGATTGCACAGATGCCTTTCGGTTTACCGCTGGAACCACCCCAAAAGAAAGAATACAAACCTTTATGCGACAGGGTAAGGGTATTTAAATAAGGCAATGATACACATATTTACACTTATAAACATAGAATTATTCTGTCGTTACTTATCCGTCTCCGGTGTTCGTGTTCGGGGACCCGGTCGCTTCTGCCGGTCAGTGAAGGAAAGCCTTAACGGACCGGTCCAGGCGAACCGGTCTGACGACACAAAATCCGGAATCGGAACAGAAAGAAAAAATATACCTGGGTTTAGGATAAACATGTATATAAACACCTTTTCTTTTAACCCCGAGATCACTGGCAAATCAGGTCATCCGAATGGTATAAGGATAACGTTTCTTCTACCACTTATTCATATGAACCTTCGAAGCATCCCATTTATCTTTCGGACTATGAGGCATAGCCGGATATCCTACGGGAATCACACACAATGAATTAATTTGTTCCGGAATTCCCGTATATTTTTTCACGACTTCCATGCGATCTGCATAAGGATATGTAGCGGTCCAGACAGCTCCTAATCCGATCGCTTCCGCAGCCAGCAAGATATTTTGAGTAACAGCCGAACAATCCAGATACCAATAAGAAGATTTAGTAGTATCCCCACAAACGACGATAGCCATCGGAGCTTCTTTCAACATTTTGGCATAAGGCAACACAGCAGCCATAGAATCGAGCACTTCCCGGTCGTCGATGACGATCAATTCCCAAGGCCGGACATCTTTACCACTCGGAGCAGCCATTCCTGCCTTCAATAATACCTCAATTTTCTCCTTTTCTACCGGTTTGGGTAAATATTTTCTTACACTTTTCCGGCCCATAATATTTTCCAAGGCATCCTTCGTCTGGATTTTACTTTCTTTTTTCTCTGAATTACATGCTGTCATAACTAAAAAAATAAAAGATACGATAAGTAATAAAGTTGTTTTCATATAATAGGAATTTATAAATCATCTTTTCCGAAGCTTTACAATTTCCCCTAAAGCCGGAATCTTTACCTGTATATTCCTTTTGCCGGCCTCTTCGGCAAATACAGCAGGCGGGTCACTCAGGGGTTCGTCGGATAAATCGAATGTCCCATAATGCATAGGGATCGTTATCCGGGCTTTCATCTGCGAAGCAGCCGTCAAGGAATCATAAGGCGAAATATGGTTCGCTTGCATAAACCAACGGGGTTTGTAAGCTCCGATACCCAGTAAAGCATAATCCGGAGCACCGAACAATTCTTCTATTTCGGTAAAATGAGAGGAATAGCCGGTATCTCCCCCATAATACACCGACAAGTCATCGGTCTGCAACATAAAAGCTCCCCACAAACGCAGTCCTCCGTCGTTTAAAGAACGTTTGCTCCAATGTTGAGCAGGCAAAAAAGTAATTTTCAACCGTCCTTCCTCCCAACGCTGATACCATCCGGCTTCTATCACCTGAATATCGGGCAGCCAGCCCCGGATCAAATCCCTCATTCCCAGACCACAAAATACTTTCATCCGGGGATTGTTCTCATATAAACGGATAATACTGGGTTTGTCCATATGATCGAAATGGTCATGGCTGATCAGCAAGTAATCGATCTCTTTGAAAATATCCGGATCGGCAGGAAATTTACTCTTACGACGGACGAACGGAATATTGCCAAAGACCGGGTCGAACATGATCCGTTTACCACCCAACTGCATAAAGAAAGAATTATGTCCTAACCAAGCCAACGCATCACCGCTAATCCCTTGTAAACTATGCAGTGGAAAAAGTTGAGGTTCCCAATTTTCGTTCCGTTTCTCTTTACGTTGGGGATTGGGCGAAAAACGCCATTTCAAAACATTACCGATCCCCTGTTTAGAGCGATGTTGCCGATTCACAAAACGTCCCTTTACCACAGGATTTCCCCTCCAATAAGGCTTTACTGTAATAAGCCCTTCGTTCCGCCGAAAAGTAATCCGCTCTCCCATGATAAATTATTTTAGGTTACTTTGTGCAACAAATATACGTTTTCATCTCTTATTCCGAGAAATAATCAAAACTAAAAAACATGAACAGACTGTTATTTTTAAATCCGATATTTTAACAGAAAAAATAAAACGGGCCCGGAGCATCTCATTTCTGACAAATGCCCTTCACCCTAAAAGAAGTAAGGCAGTTATATACATATTTACACTAATAAACGTAGGTTTATTTTTTTCTATCTATTCCGATTTCGGGTTTTATACCGTCAGACCGGTTCGCCAATTCCGATCACCGAAGACGAATAAGTAACGACAGAATAATTCTACTATTTAAACGATAATTTTTTGGGCTTGCTTATAAAAAGGCAGGCGTTCTTTCAAATGCCGGAGGACAAAATCCCGGATTTCATGGTCTTCGAGCTTGCTGACGATCGGGCGTTTATGTTTTCCCCGAATCAGCCGTTCTACGATCGTATCCGTATCCGTATTCAGAAACAAGGTGATTCCCTGCGCATTCATATACGCCATATTATCATTGAAACAGGGGGTTCCTCCCCCTGTCGAGAGGACAAAATCCTGATATAGTTCACAAACCTCTTTTAAGTAAAAAGTCTCTAACCTTCGAAATCCGGCTTCTCCGATCGCAGCAAAAATTTCAGAGATACTCCTATTTTCACGTTCGACAATATAAGCATCCAAATCGATAAACCGGACCCCCTGTTCTTCCGCTATCACTTTTCCCCTGCGGGTCTTCCCGCAGGCCATATAACCGACTAAAAAATACTTCATAGTCCCGACATTATATTTCATCCGGATTATCCGTATTTTCAAAATCGAGCTTCATTTGTTCGTCGCCGGCAATCTCTTCCGGATTAGTCACTTCAAATTCGATATCCGTATTGATCTCGTCGGCCTCTCCTTCCTTCAGCAAAGGTTCTATTTCACGAATTTCATTCACCTCGAAGGTTGTGATCCGTTTACCGCGTGCTTTAAATGATTTCTCACCGATAAATTCGTCGGCCACAATCACATCGGCAGGCCGGGCTTCATATTTTCCACCGAATATCACTTCAAAACGAGGATGTCTCTCGTCACTCAGACAGATCAAACGGGAGCCTTCCACCTCACCGATGATGGAATTCAGTTTCACACAATCCTCGAAACGGAAACGTTTCAGGTAATAATAATTCTGTTCGGCATCGAAGAAAACCGCCGACCAAACCTTATCGGCCTCGAACTTTTCAAAAACGATATATCCTTCGTCATAATGATTATTCAGATCAAAATCGGTCGTATGGTAAGTACCATTCTTATTTACAACCAGAATCCGGTCCTCTCCCTGGAATTCTCCCAGGTATTTTCCCCGGCTATCGGTATTCAAACGCAACACATCTTCATCCAGCCAGATTTTACACCCGCCCAAAGTAGATACTCCTTTTTGCACGACACTGATCTTGTGGACATCGTTCTTTGTCAGTGTATTCCCCTGAGAATCACGCCCTTTGATCGACAGCGCAGCAAAATCATATTCGAATACCAGTTTCTTTATACTGGGTTTCGGTTTCAGGCAAACTTTAATCACTTCGGCCTCCCCGTTGGGATTGGCAGAAAAATGCAAAATCCGGGATCCGGCGGTACCTTTAGTCAGGTTATACACTTTATCCCGGGTCACACCGGTAACATTGAAACGCTTCACATAAGAAGCCCCATATTTACCGTCCCGGTATACGACATTATAAATCGTACGTTTATCGTTCTTTTTGAAAACATTCACATATTGAACATCCTTACCGACGAATATCTTATCGGCCACCTTCGTCACATAATAGGTACCGTCTTTCTTAAAGACAATCACATCATCCATATCCGAGCACTCGCAGATAAACTCGTCTTTCTTCAAGGCCGTTCCGATAAAACCTTCTTCCCGGTTGATGTAAAGCTTTTCATTTGCGATGACGACCTTAGCGGCTTCGATATTTTCGAAATTACGGATTTCCGTTTTCCTTTCCCGTCCTTTCCCGTATTTCGCTTTTATCCGTTCATAATAAGCGATAGAATAAGGAATGATGTGTTCGATATTATGTTTCACCACAGCAATCTCTTCATTCAGACTCCGGATATAATGATCGGCTTCTTCAGAGCTAAACTTCAGGATTCGTTTCATCTTGATCTCCAGCAATTTTTTCACATCGTCATCGGTCACCTCCCGGTAGAGTTCCGGTAAGAAAGGCTGTAACCGCCGGTGTACATGAGCGATAACCAACTCCATGGTTTCGCTTTCTTCAAACTGCTTGTCTTTATAGATGCGTTCTTCGATAAAGATACGTTCCAGAGACACATAATGCAGATCTTCCAGCAATTCTTTCAAACGGATCTCCAGCTCCAGTTTCAATAGGGCAACCGTATCGTCTGCCGACTGCCGCAAAATATCGGAGATCGGCATAAACCGGGGTTTTTCCTCCTCGATGACACAAGAATTGGGTGAAATCGATAATTCACAATCGGTGAAAGCATACAAAGCGTCGATCGTCTTATCGGAAGAGACTCCAGGGGCCAGTTGAATCAATATTTCAACATCCCGGGCCGTATTATCATCGATTTTTTTGATTTTAATCTTTCCTTTCTCATTGGCTTTGATAATGCTGTCGATCAAACTCGAGGTCGTACGTCCGAAGGGTATTTCAGTAATCTTTAGTGCCCTATTATTATTATCTTTCTCGATTTTCGCTCTGATTTTAACATTTCCTCCCCGCATACCGTCACAATACTTGCTGACATCGATCATTCCACCGGTAGGAAAATCCGGATACAACACAAAATCTTCGTGCTTCAGATGAGCGATACAGGCATCTATCAGCTCGTTGAAATTATGAGGTAATATTTTAGAAGCCAGACCGACGGCAATCCCTTCGACTCCCTGAGCCAACAATAAAGGAAATTTTATAGGTAAGGTGATGGGCTCACGATTACGTCCGTCATACGAAGGTTTCCAATTCGTTGTCTTGGGATTAAATACCACTTCGAGGGCAAATTTAGACAAGCGGGCCTCTATATAACGGGGAGCAGCAGCCCCGTCTCCGGTCAGAATATTCCCCCAGTTTCCCTGACAATCGATCAATAAATCTTTTTGTCCGAGTTGCACCAGCGCATCTCCGATCGAAGCATCTCCATGAGGATGGTATTTCATGGTATTACCGATAATATTGGCAACCTTATTGTAACGCCCGTCATCCAGTTCGCGCATAGAGTGCAGAATCCGTCGCTGTACAGGTTTCAAACCATCGTTCACGTAAGGGACGGCCCGTTCGAGAATAACATAGGAAGCATAGTCCAGAAACCACTTTTGGTACATCCCGTCCAGATGCTGAATAGAACGAATCTTCCCACTTTCTTCTCCCGAATGCTCCATGATCAGTTGAGGGATTTCCTCGTCGTCTTCTATGTGTTGTTCTGTTCCTGCCGCTTCAGCCTCGTAAGGCGCTGTCTGTTCCGAGGCCGAACGATCGGTCCCGGCCGCTATCTCTTTCCCTTCTTCGTCAGTTTCTTTACGTCCCCCCTCCATATTCAAATCCATGTCAATTATATCCTCGCCCATAACACTATTTCAAAATTACCTTAATTCATCCTTTTCAATATACAGATTGTCGATAATAAAATCCTGACGTTCCGGTGTATTTTTTCCCATATAATAACTCAACACCTCATCGATCGAATCTCCTTTTGAAAGACGTACCGGTTCCAAACGAATATCTTTTCCGATAAAATGTACGAACTCATTCGGAGAAATTTCTCCCAGTCCTTTAAACCTTGTAATCTCAGGTTTCGGACCTAACTTTTGGATGGCATTTTCACGCTCGGCATCGGAGTAACAATAGCGGGTTTCTTTTTTATTCCTGACCCGGAACAGAGGAGTTTGCAAAATGTATACATGCCCGGCCCTCACCAGATCGGGGAAAAATTGCAGAAAGAAGGTCAGCAACAACAAGCGGATATGCATACCGTCGACATCGGCATCCGTGGCCACAATGACATTGTTGTACCGCAGTTCTTCCAACCCGTCTTCAATATTCAAAGCAGCCTGCAATAAATTGAATTCTTCATTTTTGTAGACTATTTCTTTGGTCAGCCCGTAGGAATTGAGCGGTTTACCGCGTAAGCTGAACACAGCCTGAGTATTCACATCCCGGGATTTCGTAATAGATCCGCTGGCCGAATCTCCCTCTGTAATAAAAATCGAAGATTCGTTTTTCCGTTCGTGATTGGAATTGAAGTGCACCCGGCAATCCCGCAACTTCCGGTTGTGCAGGCTCACCTGCTTCGCTCTCTCGCGTGCAATCTTCTGCACACCGGACATGGCTTTACGTTCTTTCTCCGTCTCGACGATTTTCCGTAACAACAATTCGGCTGTATCCGGATTCCGGTGTAAATAATTATCCAATTCCCTGGTCACGAAATCCATGATAAAGTTACGTACGGTAGGACCGTCGGGCCTTATATCTTTCGAACCCAGTTTCGTCTTCGTCTGCGACTCGAACACCGGTTCCTGTACTTTTATACTGATCGCCCCGATAATAGAAGTACGGATATCCGATATTTCGAAATCTTTTTTATAAAAATCCCGGATCGTCTTGGCCACCGCTTCCCGGAAAGCACTCAAATGGGTTCCTCCCTGTGTGGTATGCTGCCCGTTGACAAACGAGTAATATTCTTCCCCATATTGCCGTCCGTGCGTCATAGCCATTTCGATATCCTCACCTTTCAGATGGATGATCGGATACAAGCCTTCTCCGCTCATATTTTCCATCAGCAGATCATACAATCCCCGCTTGGAGTAATATTTATGGTCATTGAAGAATATGGTTAAACCGGTGTTCAGAAATACATAGTTCTTCACCATCGCTTCGAGATATTCGGCAATGTAATGGTAATTCCCGAAAATGTCCTTATCGGCGAAAAAGGTTACCTGTGTACCGTTCGGCTGGTCAGTCGGTTCGATCTTCCTTTCCTCTACAATTTTTGCACGGCAATAACGCACATATTTGGTCTCGCCATCCCGGAACGACTGAATCTCAAAGCTCTCCGACAAAGCATTCACCGCTTTAATACCGACGCCATTCAAACCGACAGATTTTTTGAAAGCTTCCGAATCATATTTTGCTCCGGTATTCATTTTAGATGAAGCATCTACCAGTTTGCCTAAAGGAATACCCCGGCCGAAGTCCCGAACGCTCACCTTACGGTCTTCTACCTTAATCGTAATCTCTGTACCGGCTCCCATGGCAAATTCGTCGATGGAGTTATCCACCACCTCTTTCACCAAAATATAAATCCCATCGTCAGGCGCCGAACCGTCTCCTAGTTTACCGATATACATCCCCGGCCGCAACCGGATGTGTTCCTGCCAATCCAGCGTCCTGATCGAATCTTCCGAATAATTCTCAACCATCAAATTTTATCTATAAAGTTTATTAAGTCCATCCCTTTCAGCACTAAAACATATTGTTTCAATTCGGTTCATAAAGTTGCCAAAGTGCTCTTTCGGCACTTAAAGTATATAAAGCCTAAGACTGCCAGGGGCGCTTTGTTCACGGGACTTTCAATCCCAATGGGCACATCGGCGACCGTAAAAAAGCACCTGCTGTATTCAATGCATAAACCGTTTTTTGGACTGTCATGCAAAAATAATCAAATTTTACTGATTTCCCTACCCGGTTTTTCGGTTTTTTCCGGTTTTTCCAAGCATTTTTCAGAAAGTAACCTGCTTCCGATCTTTCCGCATACTTATTCGGAAAGGCTTACGGGTAAAGTAGAAACGACAGGTATAGATAAACTGGATCAATCCTGAAAACAAATGACTTCCCCGGTCGAAAGAATCCGAAAAGAAAGTGAGATTAAAGTCAGAGAGGTATTGATCAGCCCATACCCAGCCTTTCCGGAATAAACCCGGTATAACAACTGAAAACACAAGACCGCAACGTATAGGAGAAATCAGCAGACATATCTCACTTCTTTGAATGCATATACCCTTTCCCGCCCATCCGTATCTTTCAGGATCAGCTGGCCATATTCATCGATTCCTCCGACCGAAGCCCGGAAGATTCCACGTTCATCTTCAAAATCATATATTCCGGTAGACCGGTACATATGCCGTAAAAAGTCATTTTCCAGTTCGGCATACCGATGAATCTGTTCATATCTCTTCCCGATACATTCCAACAGCTCTTCCAGAACCTCCTGTAAGGGAAGTTCCCGACCGAGTAATTGAAATAAAGACACCGGATTAGGGGCGTCCGATAAAAATTGTTCCTGATTAATATTCACCCCGATACCACACAACGAACTTTGAATATGAGCTCCGGCCACCCGGTGTTCGATCAGGATACCTGAAATCTTCCTTTCCCCCACATACACATCGTTCGGCCATTTCACCGTCACCCCCTCGACATAATGGCTTAAAAAATCGAGACACCCCAAAGCGATCACCATCGACACGGCAAACTGTTTTCCTGCCTCCAGACACTCCGGACGGAAAATCACCGTCATTGAAATATTCTTTCCCGGGGCACTCTCCCACCGATTCGTAGCCTGCCCACGCCCCTGTGTCTGTCGCCAGGTCAAAATCACCTGTTTATCTTTCAATTCACTCAGCGGCAATTTTTCCGCCAGACTATTGGTCGAAGCAACCTCCTCATATTCCATTACCCCGAACCCACTCACTTCATATCTTTTCATACCCTATCGTATATTTTATTCTCTTTTCACCTTACCCTAATCTCCGTCCTCCTATTCTCCTTTCTCCCCTCTTCCGTATCATTAGTCCTCAAGGGGCGATCCTTGCCATATCCTTTATATTCCATCCGTTCCTTCTGAATATGATTCAAGAACAAATATTTATACACCTCGAAAGCCCGATTTTCCGACAGCCGATAATTATGTTGATCACTCCCCGTATTATCGGTATGGCCGGATATCTCGATCTTTACCTCAGGATTCTGTTTAAGAAACACGACCAATTGCCGTAATTCCGGATAAGATTCGGGCCGTAACCGATAGTCGTCGACATCAAAAAAGATTCCCTTGAGAACCAATGTCTGTTCTTTTTGGATCGGTCTTAAACAGAGCGTATAGATTCGGGGATTTTCTCTCGTATTTTCTTTCACTTGCAGGGTATCCGAATAATACAAATAGCCCTGTTTAACAGCGCTCACCCATAATAATTTATTCACAGGAATACAAGCCAGCATATCCGTCCGGGCATCGACCCGGTCGTAACAAGCCAGGGTATCACCGGTCCCCACTTCTGTTAATGTCAACCCATCGGGTATTACCGGCTCACCGGCTTCATTTACAGTCAACAGCCTCAAATAAGAGGCAGGCGGACAAGCCACCTCTTCTCCTAGCCGATATCGGTAAATACAACGTTTCCCGCTGATATCCGACGAAAAATATCCCCATTGACCGCTAGCATCCACCATAAACCCGAATTCATCCCTTTGGGTATTCACTGTAATACCGATATTCAGCGGTGGGGTCACCTGTTCCACGTCCACTTTATAGATATCTTTCCGTCCCATCCCCGCATATCCGTCGGAAGCAAAAAACAACGTTTTATTATCGAAATACAGGAAAGGGGCCATTTCATCTCCTCCGGTATTAAAATAAAGGCAACGCGGCTGTGACCACAACTGTCGTCCGTCCGCCTCCCGCCTTAGCAAATACGAAAACCAAATATCGCTTCCCCCTCTCCCTCCCTCACGGGTAGAAGCAAAATACAAACGTGTACCGTCGGCCGATACCGCCGGTTGAGCCTCCCAGCCATCGGTATTGACCGGGGCGCCCAGATTGACCGGTTCCGACCAGGACGTATCCGACAAGCGGTAAGCCACATAAATATCAAAACTATTCCGGCCGTTTTCCCTGGAAAAATACATCATTCGCCCATCGGCTGTCAGTGAAGGAGCCCCATAATTTTCTCTACCGGAAAAATTCAACGCATAGCGTCTGTCGCCTTGCAACATCCACATCGTTTCTTGTTCGCCGGCCTGTTCGGTAAACAAGAAGGTTTGTCCGGTCACATCCAATGCCGGCCAATACACCGGGCATCCGGCCTCATAAAACACTTCGGGAGGTTGTTTGGTTTGGGTCCGCAAAGCCTCCAGGGCAAACCGGCAATTTTCCATCTGTCGCTCCGCCACTGCCTTTACCTGCAAGCGTTTATCCCAACTCAGATACCGCCCGTAATGTGCCAAAGCTTTTCCGTAATCGGCTTCATCGAAATAATATTCGGCCAAAATAAAATAATAATAAGGATGACTTTTCAGAGAATCCAAAGCCAAAGCCGTTTCGATAGCACGGATTTCCTGAATCTTATCTCCTTTTTTGTTGTATATATCTGCTTTCAACAGATACAAGGGTGAAAAACCCTGATCGAAAGTCTCTGCTTTCAAAAGTAATCCCAAAGCTTTCTCCTTATCTCCTTCGCGAAAAGACTCCCGTGCCTGCTGGAAAAGTCCCCAGGCCTTTTTATTTACCGGATGTTGCTGTTGTGCTTGTACACCGAAAACAACAAAGCAAAATAACACACAACCAACGATATTCCACCTATCTTTCATTTTAGTTCCATTTCCCGCTATCATCCGCTCAAATTTTTACAAAGATACCGGAAAATTTTTAAAGACCTCACCTCCCGCTTCGAAACAAAAAACCTGCGTAAAGAAAAAATTCCTCACACAGGCCGGATTTATACAACCGAATCGTTTTTTAATAGTTATCGGGGAACAGTTCGAAATATCCTTTCGGATGCAGGCAGGAAGGACAAATTTCGGGAGGAGTTTTGCCGACATGTACATAACCGCATTTACGGCAATACCAGCGGACTTCTTCCGGGCGGGAAAAGACCAGATTATCCCGTATATTTTGTAATAATTTCAGGTAACGTTGCTCATGCATCTTCTCCACTTCGGTCACATATTTAAAAGTTGCGGCCACTTTTTTGAAGCCTTCCTCTTCGGCAATTTTCCCGAATGCCGGATACAAATTGAAAGCCTCGTCGTGTTCGCCGTCGGCAGCTTCTGCCAGATTAGCCAACGTATCCAATAAAGCTCCGGCAGGATAAGCGGCTGTGATTTCCAGCATTCCTCCTTCAAGGTAGCTAAAGAATCGTTTGGCATGCATTTCTTCCTGTAAAGCGGTCTCATAAAATATGCCGGCTATTTGCTCATACCCTTCTTTCTTTGCAATCTCCGAGAAAAAAGTATAACGGTTCTTTGCCTGTGATTCTCCGGCAAAGGCTTTCAGCAAACTCTTTTCTGTTTCTGTACCTTTTATCATTTTGTCCATAAGATTAATATTTAATGAATAGCTGAATCTTATACGCTCAAAATACAAACAGGTTTAAAATTATTCAAATAAAAATCCATCCCCATACATCGGACGAGTTGGAAATTCATGTTCAAAAAAGAAATAATCCTTTCCAAAAGCCGGACGCAGTTCACTAAACCAGGTCGCTTTCGGATCATAGGCGGCAAAAAAAGGCATATCTACCCACTTCGGATTACGACCTTGGATAAAACGCAGGACAAACACTTTCTCTCCCTTGATTTCGGCCACTCCCAGCAGTTGGATTTTGCCCGGCTCGTCGCTCATACTCGGTCCTCTCACCGTACGGCAGATACCGCTGACCTGACTATAAGCCTTACGGAAAATATCCCAGCATTTCTCTAAAGGAATTTCAAAATAATGCTTAGCCCCGGTATCCCGGGCCACAAACATATAATAAGGGATACAACTCAAGTCGACCTGTTTCCGCCACATCTCCCGCCAGATCTCCGGAGAATCGTTGATGTGTCTCAATAAAGGAGACTGGGTACGAATCTGTGCGCCCGTATTCCGGATCCGCCGGATAGCTTCGCATACAGCTGCCGTAGAAAGTTCCACCGGATGATTGAAATGTGCCTGAAAAGACAAGTTTTTACCGGTAGCGGTCACTTTTTCAAATAAACGCAATACCTCAGCGGCATCCACATCGGAAATAAACCGGTAGGGCCAGTATGCCAAAGCTTTCGAACCGATCCTGATCGTACGGATATGCTCTAATCCTGGTTGTAATAAAGGTTCTATATAAGCCGACAATAAGGAAGCGCTCATGGTCATCGGATCCCCTCCGGTGAATAATACGTCCGTAACCTGAGGATGCAACCGCAGATACTTCAATAACAGGTCCGTTTCTTTCATTGCGAACTTCAGCTCATTCATACCGGAAAACTGCGGCCAACGAAAACAAAAACTACAATAGGCATGACAGGTCTGTCCCTGAGCCGGAAAAAACAATACGGTTTCCCGATATTTATGCTGTATACCTTTCAAACGGATATCCCCCAGCATAGGTACGTTGTGATCCTGGCCGGCGGGGTTAGGATTCAATTCAAGACGAACAGCATTGACTGCTGCTATAAATTCTTCTTTTCCGACCTCTTGAGCCAATAATTTACTAACGACTGAAAAATGCTTTTTCGATAACATTTCACGACGTGGAAAATTCAAGGTAAAAATAGGGTCTGTATCTATCCGTTCCCAATCGATCAGTTCTTCCACGACATAGTTATTCGTCTTAAACGGTAACACCCTTCCAACCACCTCAATTGCCTGTAATTCTTCCTTATTCAAACGGGTTATTTGACGAATATTCCGATAATTTGTCAGACCATAAGCCTGATAAGTTCGTTCCATTCTACTTCCTTTAAAATAAATATTATACAATCGACCAGTACTCCACCCAGGGAGTGAGAATAATGTACCTCTAACCAGAAAAGTAACAGAGCCACAAGCTTTCTGCTGAATATCGATAAAGTCCGAACGTTCTTCGCGATGAGCAATCCCCATCCGAAACAGACACCCCGCAGTAATCAGTAAATGCTATTTTATCAAGTTTATAAAATTACGACATTTTTTTCAAATTTCCAAATGGTCTCCCTTGTCGTTCTTTTTCTTTTCCACTCAAAAGGGGTGCCGGCTTCCCGAACACCCCTCTATCAGAACAACATAAATACAATTTTATTTCACAATCTGCATATAAACAGGATCTCCTTTGTAAGGATAGAAAGAAATATCGGTAGCAGCCCAATTTTTCAGGTCCGGTTGCATCTGGATCGCCTTTTGCAAAGAGACTGCCATTTCTTTGGTATCTTTTATCCTGGCAGCAGCTACAGCCTGCATATAATAATCCATCGCATTCTGCATTTTAATCTTACGGAAAGTCTCCAAAGCTGCGCGGTTGTCGTTATTCATCAATTGAGCATAAGCCAGGTTGATGTTGGGTTTATCTTTCAGATAGGGAATCGCTTTTGCATATTCTCCGTTTTGCATCAGGATCAATCCCATATTATAACGGGCTTCTTTCCGGATCTTGGCTTTGTCGAAATATTGGGCAGCTTCCCGTTTATGCCCCATTTGTGCATGGATTACCCCCAAGTTATTGTTTACGGTAGCATCCTGCTTCAAAGCAACAGCTGCTTCCAGTATTTTCTGTGCTTTCGAATATTCTTTATTATTGATAGCCATCACAGCCAGATCGTTCAATAACTGCCAATTGGTCTGAGCGGTCACTGCCGGAGTCTTTTCAGTCAACTGAGGTACAAAATAAGTCAGTTGCACATCTTCCTGTACAGTAGTGGGAACCGTGTAGAATACGAAGAAATCGGCACGGCGAAGGACCGGAAGGATCACCTCTTTCAATTCAGGAATTTTAGCGATATAAGAATCGATCACTTTATTCCGGGCAGTGGCATTCGGAGCACTTTTCAAGTCTTTGATAATCTGATCTTTGTTCTTAATATTTGAATCTCCAAGAAGCATATACAAACCGTTCCAGTTTTCAGTAACCGTTTGCTGAACTACAAATTTCGGATTACGGGCCATCGGTGTATTCTGCAATTTCAGGTCTTTTTCAAAGAAACTCTTGGCAGACCGGAAACGGGTATTGGCCAGGTTCTTATTCAAACGTTCGGCACCTTCGGGAGAATTGGATACATAAATAAACATATTCGTAATTTTGGCATTCTTATCTGCCAAAACTTTTTCCATGGCTTTCACCGCCTGAGTCATTACCGGCGAATTTTGTTCAGCCTGGCTAATCGTAGATTTTCCCAGTGGAAACATCACATAACCACTTACCACACCGACAGCCTCTGCCGGAACATCACTCACAAAAGTCTCGGTCATAGCCGGAACATAATTTACTCCGTCCAGCGTGAATGCCGGTTGTTTCCAAACTTTGATTCCATTTTTATTCAGGATTACCGGGCTCAGCATAAAGGACTTGTTACCGCGCATAGCTTCGATATCTGCCCAGAGTACTCCATCCTCCATTCCCGGTTTGAAATTAAAGGACATTTTCTGAGTAAAACTGGTTCCTTTATCATAGTTCACCACCGGATAACTGGCGTTTTTCACATTTTCTCCCTGTAAAAACATCGGTTGCAAATTCATCATCTGGCTACCGTACTGAATTTTGGGTGTAATTTTCAGAATCATCTTTTTATCAAACTGTTTAGGAGCAAAATTGATGGTATAATTGAAATTTACCACTCCATTCACAGATTCCAATTGTTCCGGATTAACATAGCCCACAACGGCTGTTTCGATCACTTCCTTCTGTAATTTTTTCATCGAATTACATCCGGTCATGAAAAACGCCAGTGTCAAAACTGCCAATCCCGTCATTAAAAATGTACGTTTCATACTTCTCGTTTTTAGTTTAACTTATCAGTTTTTAATTCAGTTTTCTCTTACCTACTCTTTTAACGGAAAGCCTCACCGAAAGTTTCATCCCTAAAAGGGAGCAGGTGACGAAGGATTTTCAAAAATTCCGTTTTATTTATACCTTTGCAGGTATAATTCGTTTATAAAATTTTTAAAGTTGCTCTTTCGTCGCTTAAAGTTTATAAACCAATCCGACTCTACGACTAAAACAAGATACTCATGGCAGATAATCAGGGTTTAAAACCGATCTATATCGAACAACTTTTCAGAAGCAAAAATCCGGGAGTAGCCAAAATGATTCCCGGGTTTATTTATTCCTATCTGAAAAAAGTGATCCATCAAGACGATATCAATGATTTTATTACCCGTTACGGTGACCGGAAAGGGCTGGACTTCTCCGATGCGATATTGGAATATCTCCATGTTTCCTATCAGGTGATCGGCGAAGCGAACCTGCCTTCCCCCGACGGCCGGTATATTTTTGTGTCCAATCATCCTCTGGGTGGACCCGATGGTATTATTTTAATCTCTTTTTTAGGTACACGTTACCCGGAATTGAAATTTCCGGTAAACGATCTTTTATTAAACCTAAAGAATCTGAACAACATTTTCTTACCGGTCAACAAGCATGGTGCCCAAGCGAAAGACGCCGTTTCTGCATTGGAAGACGCTTATGCTTCCGACTGTCAGATGATCATGTTTCCGGCCGGTCTGGTCAGCCGTAAACAACAAGGGATCATCCAAGACCTGGAATGGCAAAAAAGTTTCGTATCCAAAGCCATCCAGCATCGACGGGATATTGTCCCGATCTTTATCGATGGAAGAAATTCGAACTTTTTTTACAACCTGGCGAATTTCCGGAAAAAAATCGGCCTGAAAGCCAACATCGAAATGCTTTACCTGCCGGATGAAACGTTTAAACAACGTAACCGCACGTTCACGCTCTATATCGGACAGCCGATCGAATGGGAAAGTCTGGATAAAAGCAAAAAACCGATCGAATGGGCTCAGGAAATCAAACGTAAAGTTTATCTGCTGAAAGAAGGCCGGTAAAGTATTTTTGCCTGATGCGAACTCTTACCGTCATTCCAACCCGTTAAACCGGAAACCCAAAGTAACTTTCCGGGAAAAGTTACGTTTGTTTCAAATTAAAAAAGGTAGAATTATTCTGTCGTTACTTATTCGTCTTCGGTGTTCGTGTTTAGGGACCCGGTCGCTTCTGTCGGTCGTCTAGCCCTTTCTATCACTGACCGGCGGAACTCCTCACTACGTTCGTCAGACACCACCGGTCGGGCGTTCAGAAAAAGCAAGACGACACCCGACAGAGCTCCAATGGTCCCCGAACACGAACACCTCCGACTCACGTTATCACTGCATGGAAAACGAACTGTGACCTGAAAGGTATAAACTTCTATCAAACA
>NZ_CFKYFN010000013.1:0-12297 GCF_985060555.1 Odoribacter sp.
AAAAAAAGTGTAACTTGCACTGAAATTCAAAGAGCAAATACGATTTCGAGTTTATTAAAATCGTTTGTCTTTCCAAACAAAAGAGGGTGTCCAAAAAGGAAAAATACCCCCTTGTAGAATCGGATATTTGATTTCAGTCTCCAATAGGGATACGAATAAATCGAGGGTGCCAAATACTTTTTGGACACCCTCTTCTTTTATCGCCTATCAGACGTTATTTCGTTTAACAATACTACTTTATATTCACCTCAATGGCTGCCGGATATATTCTTGCCGGATCATAAAAAGTGGCACAACTATTTACCATATGTTCGAGTCCAAGCTTTACTTTTCCCTGAAATGCTTTTTTACCATTGACAATCAGAGTGATTTTCTTATTCAGATCGACTAGTTCCGGACATAAATAAATCACGACCTTTCCCTTGGTTGCCGGCCGATAATCTTTTTCGAATTTCAGCTCTATTCCCCAATTAGGGTCGGTCTCGACCGTTTTATAAGTAACCAGATCGACTTTCAATGAGATTTCGTTTTCTTTTATCGCCAATTCATAATAAGTTCGGGAAGAATAGTCATCATTCGAACGTTCTTTAACGGCCAGATTATAAAATCCCTTCCGGTACATCCCGTCCATCTCGAAATTTTCCCAATTTACATTTTTAGGATAAGGGTTGCGGGTATATTGTTTCAACCAGGGAGTCGTAAGCGTATAATCGATAGCATGTCCTCTCCCTGGAATCAGTTCTATCCGATGGATATAATCTTCCGGATACAATTTCTTTAATCTTTCAAATTCATTTTTAGTATATGTTGTCAGTTTATTCCGGTAGAAACCGGCATCTGCGGCTCCGGTCAGAAAAGAAAAGGCAATATTCCGGCAGTTTTCGACAGGTGCATTTTTCAAAGGTTCTCCCCCGGCCATAGGTCCTGCTCCGGCCAGATAATCGGCATAATAAGAGGCGAGACGCTGGCTACCGTATCCCCCTTCGGATATACCGAAAAAATAGACTTTATCGGGGTTGATATTTCCGGAAACAAAAGCCAGGCGTAACAACTTTTCCCAGGCAAACTGTTTTGATTTTTGCCACCAGCGGTAATAATTACCCATATTGGGAATCTGGGGTATAAAATAGGCCGAAGGAACATCGTCGAATTTTTGGCAAAGTAAGATCCCGGTTGCCCACTCCTGGCCCTTATCACCGGAACCATGCATATAGAGGTAAAGCGGGTATCCCCCTTCAGGCCCGGGCTCTCCCTTACATCCCCAATAATAGGGCATAACAGCATGCGGTTCGAGCTCTGCCGGTAAATCCCAATTACCGGAGTTTTCCTGCTCCAATTTACCGAGTCCGATCAATTTTTGCTCGTCAAACCGATTGTTCGCTTCTACCCACGCATCCCAAACCAACTGGCGCTGACGGGCAATATCGGCCAAAGATACCGGCTTATTGTCTTGATATAAGGTTTCATCACCCGACAGGTAATTTAAAAAGAAACGAACCATTTTCTCTTTCAACGCTTTATTTTCGCCGGCAACAGCTTCGTTTTCATTTCCGGAACCGACGGCCAGAGCCGGACAAGCATACGATAATATCGGAAGTACTAAAAAGCAAAAAATTTTTAAATAGTGGGCAGTAGTTTTCATTTTATTCAGACCAGAAAATTTATAAATAGAAAAGAGGCATCACAAACGACACCTCTTTCCGAAATCTAACCACTCCTGAAAGGGTGTGAAGACAAAATTTATTGAATGACATTCAATTTTTTACCGATTTTGATAAAGGCTGCGATTGCACGATCGAGTTGTTCACGGGTATGGGCAGCCGACAACTGGATACGGATACGTGCCTGTCCTTTCGGAACGACCGGATAATAGAAACCGGTAACGTAAATATGTTCTTTCTGCAGCTCGGCAGCAAACTGCTGTGACAATACGGCATCATAAAGCATCAGTGCAGCGATAGCCGATTCAGAAGGTTTGATATCGAATCCGGCCTCTTTCAGTTTACCCCGGAAATATTCGGCATTGCTCATCACACGGTCACGCAATTCGGTACTTTCCGTCAACATATCGAATACAGCGATAGAAGCCCCGCAAATAGCCGGAGACAGAGAGTTGGAGAACAGGTAAGGTCTGGACCGCTGACGTAACATTTCAATCACTTCTTTTTTACCTGTCGTATAGCCTCCCATAGCTCCTCCCAGTGCTTTTCCCAGCGTACCGGTGAAAATGTCGATACGATCCATCACGCCGTTGTATTCGGCAGAACCACGACCTGTTTTACCGATAAAGCCGGCAGCATGGCTATCGTCTACCATGACGAGGGCATTGTATTTTTCTGCCAGATCACAGATTTCTTTCAATCGGGCAATATCGCCGTCCATAGAGAATACTCCGTCGGTAACGATAATCCGGAAACGCTGAGCCTGAGAAATTTTGAGCTGTTCTTCCAGATCTTCCATATTGGCATGTTTGTATCTGTAACGAACCGCTTTACATAAACGAACACCGTCGATGATAGAAGCATGATTCAACTCATCGGAGATGATAGCGTCTTCCTGACCGAACAAAGGTTCGAAAACACCTCCGTTGGCATCGAAACAAGCAGCATATAAAATAGTATCTTCGGTCCCGAAGAATTTAGAGATTTTAGCTTCCAGCTCTTTGTGAATATCCTGGGTACCGCAAATGAAACGAACAGACGACATGCCGTATCCCCGGGCATCCAATGCTTTCTTGGCTCCTTCGATTACTCGCGGATGGGAAGAAAGACCCAAATAGTTGTTCGCACAAAAGTTCAATACGGTTTCGCCCGTAGTCAGTTTGATTTCTGCATCCTGAGGTGTTGCGATCAGGCGCTCGGTTTTATATAAACCGGCATCTTTTATAGACTGAATTTCAGCCTTTAAGAAATCTTGAAATTTTCCGTACATAGCAGTAAAGATTATTTATATAATTTCTTCAAACTTAGAAAATATTTCAGGAAATCCCATAAAAATATCACTTAAAGATTTTTTAAAGTTACAATCCGAACCCAAATCCCCCGATTTTCTAAGAATTCGTTAGTTTCGAAAGATGCCGGTAAATATTATTTTTTACTGAGTTTTTTCAATATCGGCTCGATGATCTCTTTTTGTGAAGGACGGGGAGCATCGGCCGAAATGATATTGAAGTGTTCGTCGATCAACAAGAAACGCGGAATGCCCGTAATATCCCAACCGGATTTAGTGCGGGAGTCCTGACAGTTCAGTTCGTTGACAGCGCCATGACTACCCCGCCCGATAAAGTTTTTCCAGGCTTTCTCACTTTCATCCACCGAGATTCCGATAAACTGTACATTCGGGTATTTACTGCTCAATTCATTGAAATAGGGCATTTCTCCCATACAAGGGCCACACCAGGTCGCCCAAAAATCGACATACATCGGTTTACCTTTATAATCACTCAGTTTTCCTTTCTTACCCTCGGAAGTCACAAAATCGAGATCGATAGCCGGACGTCCTTCCATCAACTTCGCCCGGCGCTCCAAACGCCCCAGATAAGCTTCGCTGAAATCTTTATATTTCAGTTTACCGGCAAAATTTTTCAATTCCCGGTATTTTTCCGGCGTCAGTTCCCCTTCCAGTTCTTCTCCTTTTTCCAGTACTTCGACCAGTTCTGCCAAGCGGGCGGACTTCGGATAATCGAAAACTTTCAAGTTATAGCAACTGACCAGGACATCTCTCACAACGGCCACATCCAGATAATCGTCCGAACCGGCAATTTCCTGCAGAATCGGGTTCATATCCCCTTGTATAGAAGTGTAAAATTTCCCAAGTACCTGTTTGAATTCTTCCTCCGACTTACAATCGCTCAACATCGCGTCCGAATAACCGGCAAAAGACATATAGCTATTCGCCACATCAGCTTTAATCCGTTCTTTTTCGAGCAGCTTAAATTCTTTACTGACATTTTTCAACTCCTCCAACTCTTTCATACGCAGGGCAGCTAAACTATCCACCGTTTTTTTAGTCGCTTCAAAAGTCGGTCTCAGATTTCTTCCGGCCGAAAGAAAGGACCCTGCTTTCGGAAACAAGCGTCCTTTCAGATAGGTATTGGCTTCCATACCTTTCCCCTCGAATGTACTTTGCGGCTGGGAAGTACCCAAATATACTTTCAGTTCATCTCCGGGAGTCAGATACAAGGTATTTCGTCCGATACGGAAATAAGCAGGTTTGCTCAAAGGCAACACCAAATCGAAATTTCCATCTGCGTCCACGGGTATTTTTATCACTCCGGCATCCGAAATCTCGCCGGCAGCTCCATCCGGAGCCATATTCACTTCTGCCGCTTTAAATTCTTTCAACGAACCATACAAATGCACCGTGTTATTTTTTTCCCCATACACGAGCAGCCCCCACATACAGAGACAAACGATCAAAATACTTTTCATTATTTTCAATTTTATCCTTATTCCTGAAACAATTTCGCTAATTTTTCATTCAACCATCCTCCACGGGCATTGGTGCTGACTACCCGGCCTTCGGCATCGACCAAAACACAGGAAGGCACACCATTGGTTCCGAAGAGTTTCATACATTCCTTGTCATAACTCTTCCCGTTCGCCCCGCAAACCTGTGTCCAAGCCATTCCTTCTTCCTTTACCGCCTTCAGCCAGGCATCCGTGTCGTCGTCTATCGAAATACTGACCATATCGAATCCCTTTCCATGGTAACGTTCATAGGTCTCTTTCAAATGGGGGATATCTGCCCGGCAAGGGCCACACCAGGATGCCCATAATTCCACCAAAGTATAATGACCTTTGCGTAATATCCCGGACAATTTCACCTTTTTCAAACCGGTGGTCAATACCTCGAAATCAGGCAATACATCTCCAACGTATAAAGGCTGGCCCAGGACAGCCTTCTCCAGCTTCTGTCCTTCCGGGGTTTTCCGAAACTCTTCCGGGAAAAGTCCGGCAACCTCCCGGGCAACCCGTCTTTCATGTGCCCGTACATTCAACCCTTTAGCCACATATACGGCTACCGGAGAGGAAATATGCCGACGAATAAAACCGACCCCGGTATAAAAGATACTGTCGCGTACGGCATCCATTTCCCGGACACAGCGAAATACGTCTTCTTCCGTTCCTTTTTTATAATAATACACATGCCGGTAAGCATCGAACAAACTATCGTTCTGCAAAACAAACGGAGTCACCCGTCGCTTATAAGCCATATACAGATCATGAGATTCCGACCCTTTCACCTGTAAACCGGCAGGAAGTTCTTTTTGCAGCTTCGAAGGCATTTCAGCAAAAGGTAAAGTGACCTGAATAGCAGCATTCTCAACATAAACCGGAATATTCAGAATTTTATCCCACCCAAAAACCCGTTGTGAGGGATCTTTAAAATAAGTAATACAACGCAATTCCGGACCGTCAACTTTCCCTTTGAACTCAAACCGTCCGTTTTTTAACCGGGTACTATCGTAATAATGAGTTTGTCCGGTATTTGTCAGAAATACCCAATGATCATCCGGAGCTCCCTTCAATTCACCCTTCAGTACAAAGCCTTCCGGCTTGCCGGTACAAGCTCCTAACATCAATAAACCAGCTAGTATAATAAATACCTTCATACGCTCTATTTTTAAATAAATACAAAATCAGTAATTTCCCCAAAATCAGTATACACTTGCTTGGCCGGATAATGCTCACTATCCCCACCGACACTTCCGGTAGACGATAAATTCAGAATGACAAAATCTCCTTTACCGTTTCCCATATCGAAACCGATACCCAAACTATATTGCACATCAAATTCATAAGCATCGAAAGCATTACTGCTGGAAAGATAGCGCTTAGCGAATTTCATCTTCACCGCCTTACCTCCGGCATGGGTATAAATAGCTGTCGCCTTTCCTCCTGCCTGCTTGAAATCCAAACGATAAACCGTATTGCCGGAAGCATAAAAAAGAAGCCCACTGTACGGAGGGGTAGAGGCAAACACTGCACTCTCGTCCAAACCTTGGGGGATATTTATGGTATAATAGCCATTAAACGAAGCATTGTCCGAATAATTAAATCCTCTCGGATTGAACTCATAGACGAAACATCTGGTATCGTTTTTCGCCAAAGCATAGGCATACACACTGGTCCAGGCAGAAGCATACTGATAACCGGTTCCCAAATACAAGACTTTCTGGTCTTCAGGCAGTTTATTGGGATTTACAGCCGACACATTTCCATCCCGGGTCGGTATAGCCTTGATCAGATTCGTATTTTCCTCGCTTTCACTAAAATACAAGGGATCGTATTTCTTTACACCCAACCCGTCACTCGTATTATAATAGAAAGCGAAACGATGTCCTGCTTCATCGTACAACAGCGCATTATTACTGATTTTAGAAGCAAGCGTGATATTTACCTCTCCTTCCAGATCAGCAGCCGGCTCATAAATTTTCCCGGCACGGGGCGACTGATAAAGCATGCCGCCGGATAGCAACAAAGCACTGGCAGTGCCATCACCATCTGCTAAAGTGATATGCTGAAAATCAAAACTATTCTGAGCTAACGGAGCTACCATCCGCGTCAGGCTGTCTTTCTTTTCAAAATGTTTCCACTGGCAATACACGCCCGATTCTACCGGATCATCCGTAATGACGGTAAACATATTCCAGCCCGATCCTGTACCATAATACTTGCAGGAAGTCGTATACGACATCAAAGCCTGCGGTTTTCCGGTAAATCTTTTTCCGGTTTCTTCATAATAAGCATCTTCCTGTACGACGATGTCTCCCCCGATATATTCGACAGAACCTAATTCAGTCTGTCCGTTTTTACGGTGTAATATCATCCACGAACCGACATAAGGTTTGATCAATTCGATGGTCGTATTGACCGGATATTCTATATCCGTTATTCTATCGTATACATTCAAACGAAAATAATGGGCATAGGCCAGATTTTAGCCTCAGGATCGATATGAAAATTTAAATTCTGTTCCAATCCAACCGTGTCGAACTTGCCATGTCCGTAAAAATTATGATTGGTTGTCGAATGCAGCCACGTATATTCCAGATTATCCTCATTTTCTTGTAAGGACTGAGACAATTGCGGTATAATTGTAACCGTCGTATCTTTATCCAGACGCACCGAATATACTTTATTCAAAGAGACATCCAGTGTATTTACCTCCTGATAAGTATAATTTCCCTTATCATCGTAGCACGAAGCCACGAGTAATCCTAATATAAAATAGATCAATCTTTTCATACTGTTCAAATTTTAAAGTAATTCCGAAATATCCGGGATCTCGATCCATTCTCCGGTGTTCTCATCAATCAAAGGCCGGTTGGCCGGATCCGCCTTATAAGCTTCTAAATCCGTATAAAATCCGTTCGACAAGAGTATATCGTAAAACTGATTGGTCATCATCCATTCATTCAGGGAAGTCCCTCCGTATTTTGTAATCAGATACCGGGCTTTCGTCTCACTATAATCGCCGAAATACATGGCATAGTAACCGTCCCATTCTTCCTCATTGGATCCCCATAAACCGAGATTTACCGTATCTTCGGCTTTTAATCTGAAAAATTGTCTTTCTAAAGTACCCGCTTCAAAATCAGATTGGGCATAATCGAAAGTCAGATTAGCCGAATATGTAGCATTACGTGTTGCCGGACGTTTTAAAAGTATTTTAGATTATTAACGGTTTAACACAACCGTTTGAAGAATAAACATTTAACGGAGTATCTGAAAAGTAATGGTAACGACTTGGCAACCGTACGATTTTCAGCGTTTTGCTATGTTTTACTGTCAAATAACTCTTTATGCAAAAGTAGTCAAAATCCTTGAACAGGCAAAGAGATTAACTCCTTTTAGTCGTAATTGGTTCTATTTAGTCGTAAATAGTCGTAATTCTCTTGGTTTAGTCAAAAACACAGGTATAACAACTACTCCATATACCATATTCGGCCTTTCAAAATGATTATACCAACTTCTTTCATTTCTACAAGAATATTTCCGACCATTCGTTCCTGTTGTTCAATAGTCTTGGTTTTAGGAAGCACATCTTTGAGATAATCAAATATAGCATCGCGTTTGGCTCCAGCAGAACCAGCATTTTGAAGATACTGCAAAATCATTTGTTGGAGTTTTGCTTTATCCAAACCTCTGTTGCGGGTATAATCCGGCAACTGCTTTGTTTTTTTAGCAAGATCCAATGATATGCTATACTCGGATGTATCCCCCTCTAATAGTCCTCTGTTCAATAAAGCGAGTACATTCTCCTCGGAAATGCGATGTCCTTTCTGCACCGCATCCAAAAGGATACAATCTTCTAATGTCAATGTATCGTTATCCTTGAGCAACTGAGTATATTTTTCATTGATGGTATTTCCATATATCGTTACGCCAACCTCTTTGTTCAACATGTCAATTTCATAGTCAGGCATCGGGAAATGACGACGCCTTTGCTCGTTGAACATCTTCTTGATACCACGACTTACGGTGTCTATCATATTGAAGTTTACCATTGCACGGCAAAGACATTCATTTCGGAAATGCCGTTGCGGACCTTTGGTCTCCAATGCCTTTTGCAAAGTGCCTGGAATGAAACTACCTCCGTTGGCATAATACAGCCATCCGGGATTCTCCACAAAATTGATGCGTTGCTGTAATGTATAATCCTGATGAGCGATTGCATTGTGCAGTGCCTCACGAATGGTGTAGTCATCGTATTGCTTCATTGTCTCAGGAAACAATGTTCCTCCGGGCAATTCTCTCATTGTAAGATTGTGTATCTTACTCAATATCTTATCAACTGTATTTTTTAGTTAAAACCTTCCCTCTATCTTATTCCGTACTCCTCGATCTTACGGTAAAGGGTTGTCAGGCCGATGTGCATCAAACGGGCAGCCTCGGTCTTGTTTCCTCCGGTATATTGCAATACTTTCCGTATATGTGCTTTTTCCACCTGGGCCAGGTCGAATTCAGAGTATCCTTTTCCGCCTTCACTTTCCAAAACCGACTGCTGAATATCGAAGGGCAAATCACTTACGGTCAATACCGCACCGTCGGCAATGATCATACTTCGTTCGATCACATTACGCAATTCCCTGACATTTCCTTTCCAGACATGTTTTTTCAAGGTTCCCAAATATTCAGGTGTAATCTCTTCTATCTTTTTCCCCACACCCGGTCCGAACATTTTCACGAAAGCCCGGACATACAATTCGATATCTTCTATCCGTTCACGCAGAGGAGGGAGTTGAATCCGAAAAACAGACAAGCGGTAATACAAATCTTCACGGAAATGCCCGGCCTCGATCTCTTTCTGAAGGTCTCGGTTCGTAGCGGCTATAATTCTGACATTTACTTTAATAGGACGGGTATCCCCCACTTTTATGAACTCGCCACTTTCCAGTACCCGTAGTAGTTTCGCCTGCAAATCGAAAGCCATTTCACCGATCTCATCCAGAAAGATCGTTCCCTGATCGGCTTCCTCGAACAGTCCTTTCTTTTCCTTCAAAGCCCCGGTAAAGGCCCCCGCTTTATGGCCGAAGATCTCACTCTCGAGCAGTTCTTTGCTAAAAGCCGAACAATTGACCGCCACAAACGCCTTGCCCGCCCGGCTACTATGCTGATGTATGGCCTGAGCAAAGACTTCTTTGCCGGTTCCTGTCTCACCGGTCAATAATACAGGTACATCCGTCACAGAAACTTTTCTGGCCAACTCTACAGCCATCCGGATAGGCTTCGATTTCCCGAGAATCGACTCAAAGGAATACTTTTGTCCGACCTGTTTCTCCAATTGTTGCAAACGCCTGGCCATCTCTACTTTTTCCATAGCACGGCTGAGCAAAGGAATAATTTTGTTATTGTCGTCTCCTTTGGTTATATAATCGAATGCACCGTTTTTTATCGCTTGTACTCCATCCGGGATATTCCCATGGGCGGTCAGCAGGATAATCTCGGTCAAAGGTCCGAGCCGCTTCATTTCTGTTATAAGATCGACACCGCTTCCATCCGGTAAGCGGACATCACAGATGATCACATCGGGATTTTGCTGTTCCACTTGTTTCAACCCAGCCTTACAACTGTCGGCCTGAATGACTTCATAACCTTCCAATCCAATAATACGGGCCAATAGTCCCCGTAACTGATTTTCATCATCGATGATTAACACCTTACCCATTATACCCAGAATTAAATCGGTCTACAAACTTTATGAACTTAAATTAATTATACCTACTTCTGTTCGTAAAAGTAAAAAGTAAAAGACAAATGCCCAAAGGTTTGACCGGAAAATCCTAAATTTGCCGCATGGATTCATTGATCGATTTAGGATATTGGGGATTATTTATCGGTTCTTTTCTGGCTTCTACCCTCATTCCGATGAGTGCGGATGTATTACTGGTGGGTATCCTGGCTCTAGGCGGAAATGTATGGGCCTGCCTGGTTATCGCCACAACCGGTAATTGGCTGGGAGGACTCACTTCATACTGGATCGGTTGGCTGGGCCGCTGGGAATGGATCGAACGCTGGCTGAAGGTGAAGGAAGAAAAGCTCCTCCGTCAGAAAAAAAACATAAACCGTTATGGAGTATGGCTGGCCCTGTTTACCTGGCTTCCGCTTATCGGTGACTTATTGGCCGTCGCCCTGGGATTTTACAAAATCAAACCTTATGCCTCGGCCATCTACATGCTAATCGGCCGTTTCGCCCGCTTCCTGCTTTGGACCTGGCTCTACCTGCAATACGGAGAACGATTTTTTTAAACTTTCTCTCTTTACCGCCCCCTCTCACCATTTCCACTATTTTTTTCTGTTCTCTTGCTCTCGCCGTTTTATCTGTCGTCACCGTTTTATCCGTTTCCACCGTCCCAACAACTTTCCTTCCCCCTTTACGTATTTGTAAGAGCACGATCAAACCTCTGCAAATGGGACATGACTTTATCATATTAGCGACCACCGAATTTTGGGAGCATTATGGCTATTTAGGATTGTTTGCCGGTTCGTTTTTGTCTGCACTTTTTATTCCTTTAGGTGCAGACCTATTATATGTAAGTATGTTAGCTATGGGATTCAACCCCTGGCTCTGTCTTTTCGTAGCGACAACCGGTGGTTGGATCGGAGGATTGGTGATTTATGGAGTCGGTTATGCCGGCAATGCCACCCGGATACGGAAATTATTCCATATCAAAGAAGAACAATTGCTGAAACAGAAAAATAAAATCGAAAAATACGGGGGCCTGATGGCACTCCTGGTCTGGATTCCCGTTATCGGCGATATTTCGAATGTAGCACTCGGCTTCTATAAGACGAAACGAACCCATACTTTTATCCTGATGTTTATCGGCAGAATGTGCCGCTTTCTGCTATGGACGCTATTGTTCCTGATCTTTTCAAGCCGTTTTATCAAATTTTTCGATAAACTCTGATTTCCAATCAAAAACTACCGATCAAAGAAGTCAGATTAGAGGTAAATAAGCGAACGGCTATTGCCAACAAGATAATACCGAATAATTTACGCATTACGTACACTCCGCTTTTACCGAACAGACGTTCTACATAATACACATAGCGCAATACCAGATACACCAATGCCATATTCATCGCGACAGCGATGATGATATTGAGAATATTATATTCCGCCCGCAACGACAACAAAGTGGTAAACGAAGCCGCCCCGGCAATCAAAGGAAATACCAGCGGAACGATCGTAGCCGACCCGCAAGGACTATCGTTTTTAAATATCTCGACACCGAAGATCATCTCTACCGCTAAAACCAGCAACACCAAAGCACCGGCAACGGCAAAAGAAGAAATATCGACATTGAATAATCCCAATAATGCCTGCCCGATAAACAAAAAGGCTACTAATATAACAAAAGAAATAATAGCTGCCTTTCCAGCCTCTATTTTCTGATTCTTTTCACGCAAACTAATGATAATCGGAATGGCTCCCAGAATATCGATTACAGCAAACAGTACCATAAAAGCACTGATAATTTCTTTAAAGTTAAAATAAATGCCCATTGTGTATATTTTTATCAGCAAAGAGCTGTTTTGTTTAAAACAAAACAACCAAACCCCTTGTAGTTAAATTTGAGACAACAAAAATACTACTTTCTAAAGAAAAAACAGGTACTTTTTCCGATAAATTTTAATTCCGGATTCCGGGACGGACCTTTCATTCCGTTTTCGGTCCGTTTCTCTTTTTCCTGACTTCGTCAACGTGTCACCCAAAAATCATCTTCAAATAATGGGGCGATACGTTGATGTCGTTTCATGAGCATTGTTCTGGAGATGGTTTGCTTGT
>NZ_CFKYFN010000014.1:0-76121 GCF_985060555.1 Odoribacter sp.
GTTAGGTTTTCCGAACGTCCGACCGGTGGTGTCTGACGAACGTAGTGAGGAGTTCCGCCGGTCAGTGAAGGAAAGCCTTACCGGACCGTTCCAGGCGAACCGGTCTGACGGGATAAAACCCGGAATCGGAATAGAAAGAAAAAATAAACCTACCATAAGTTTGGAGAAACGGAAAATGAAAGTGTATCTACTGCCACATTTTCGAAGCAAAAGACTAAATTTTCTATTTCATCCGATAAAAATACAACCAGATAAAAAATCCTATTTTCCGAAGCACGATAGTGATCCAGATGATTAACTTCCTGACCATAAAACTACGAATTAAATCCTTCCGCCATATACGCTACGAAAGTAATTACCGTATTTCTTAAATACTTTACATAAAAAAGTAAATAAACAGAAAAGAAATCAACAAACCTTTAGCAACCGATTTCTAAGACCGATTCATGCGGTCACCGGATTTTCATATGTAGAATAGGAAAATAATTCCAGAATCTCTCCCCTACTATTCTTTTATATCACCGATCAGTAACAGGGGGATAAGGTTCCGTATCGGTATAATCCAAAATATCGATATAGAATCCTGTAATTTTTTTCAACTGGAAATCCGGTTTTTCAAACAGATAATGGCCTAGAAAACGGGATTCGGAGTACATCATATCCCCTTTGTTTTTTTCTTTTACGGCCATAGGGTCTATAAACTCCATAAGCCTTATGAACTTTAGAAACCGAAGTTATCGTTCCGATAAGTTTTTTACTGAACGACCCCGACGACCCAGGCAAACAGATTAGCTATCAGTTTCGACGCATTGCTATTGATGGTTCCTTTCGAATTGTTAATTCCGCTATTACTATTATTTGCAGAAAAGATATCGATATCTCCGATATAGATAATCCGGCGAGACATATCGACGCCCAAGACAATGCCACCGCCCGGTCCGTTCAATAGAGGGGTAATCCCTTCTGCACTCCCGGGACCGATTTCTCCATGAGTAACGTCATAATTCTGAAATTTGAAATTTGCATCGACAGGAGTATAAGGCGTGACAGTAAAGGGCCCCATATCCGTAAAAAAATCAGAAGCCGACTTTCCGGCCAACGGATATGAACCGCTTTTCGGTGAAGTTTGCATCAAATCCGGAGTACTTCCGAGAAATTCCTGCATGATAGGAGTATTGACTCCCTGGGAATCGAAAGACAAAATCAATACCCGTTTTGCAGAAGCCTTCAACCATCTGCCGACGGGTGAAAGATCAATCCTTAAATCACCATTACTGACATAATTGAAATAAATAACATCGGCAAGTGCTAAAGCAGCATCGTTTATACTACTGGCAGATACATTCGTCAACAGCAAATTAAAGCCTCCACAAGTGACAGTACCACCAGTACCGAAGTTAGCCGGATTATTCAGAATCCCCTGCAGGCCTGCTCCCCGGCTTTCAGGCGAAATATTGGGTAATAACAAATTTTCTCCTAAATGTCCTAAATAGCTTCTGAACGAAACCATATTTATCGTCCGGCCCGAAATATCCACAATTTGTTGGCGAATAGTCATCAATATACGCCAACGGCTGGCATTGATCACAAAATATGCTTTTCGTTCATCACTGTCGCTGTTATTACTTTGCAATGCAGTGACCACGATATGCCTCCCGTTATTCGTTTTTTCCACTTTGAAATACGAACCGGTAAGCGATTGTGCAGCTGTCCCCGACACATTGCCCTGTTCATCCGACCATTGGAAGGTATAATCGGAAAGATCTGTATCGACCTGAACGGTCAACGCTGCATTCTGTTTACTTCCCAGGACAACCTCGCGTGTAGATACTCCAAAATGATGATCCGTATCGAAATACATGTCTGTCGTCGACTCGTCCCAGGATTGTATATCCAGATTAATTTGTGCAGAACGATTACTGGCCGCTTCATCAGCCGATGGCCAACCCGGCCCGGCAACGCTCCGTATCGTGAAAACATAACGATGATTCCTCAATATCTGACCGAAACTTCCCTGAGTATCGTCCGGATCAAAATCAATCCGGTAATAGGTCACTTCCCCACTACCTGCATACTTTCCTCCAACGACAACACAAGTAGCCCCGTTCACCCGTTCAGACTCGGCAGGAGAAACCGATTCCGACAAATAAAGTCCGGAAACCGCCTGGTTACCACTTACTGCCGAGACCGGAGTATTGACCTCCATCCGGCTATTCACCGGAATACTTGGAGCGGTAACAACAGGAAGATCCTGATTCGCTATGAGTTGTATCCGGCTATTCACCCGATAAGCTTGTATGCTTGTCAATTCAAAATTCGTAATCCCACCGACCAACACATCTACCCGGGCAACAGCTCTTAACATGCTCACACCGCTGATTTCTTGCCGGTAATTCGCATCCAGCCCTGAAACCAGCCGGTAATGTCCGGACATCGGTAAAGTAGTGAAATTTCCACCGAGGGGGAACCCCAGCTGTAATTTTGTCCGTACCTCGTTTTCGGTATCACCGACCTGAGGTTCATTCGCCAATACTGCTGCTGTAGCATTAGCAACAATATAAAGGTCCAAGGTTTTATCTGTTGCAAGCAAACGGGCACTGAACGAAGTGGTCGTTCCTGAATTTGTGATCGAAATGCCCGGAACCCGGTATTTATATCCCCCCTCTTCGAAAACCAACAACTGAATTTCATCTATTTCTGTCTCCCGATCATTCCCGGCCTTACTTCGGACCTCTTTACCGGAATAAGGTCTGGAAACAATCAAACGCACCCATACCTCATTTTCTCCGGTATACTGCTCTTCCACTTCTTCCAGTCGGTCTGTACAAGATGTAAATCCGAACAATCCCATCCATAAAATCCATATTAGAACGCCCGTTCGCCTCATATTATATTTCCTCCTCTAACTCTGTTTTTTTACTGATAAACGAAACTTTTCTTTCTTGGTTATGAAAAAACTTTTCTTATTTCTCTACCGGCCACCGCTCAATAGCAAATAAAATTTAATGAAACGGACGAAAAGTCAAAACTTCAGGAATATAAAACAAAAAACAAAAATCCCAGTAAAACCCTTATAAATTGACAAACTAAAAAAGAATACAATGAGAAAGAATTGTTTGTTTATGATAATGTTCGCTACTGCAACCCATTAGGGTTGCAGTAAAAACGATGCTTCGCCGGCCGAAAGCGACCTGCCCATAGATCAAAATCCGACAGAGGTATTCGCCACATTCAAAATCAATGCCCCGGCAAATATGCAGACCAAAGCCACAAACAGCGGTACCGCCGAGGAAACGGCAGTAAAAACCCTCCATGTTTTTATTTATGATGTCGCTTCTCCTCACGCCCCGACAATCGCATCTTTCAGTACCGACGCCAATACCCTGATCAATTCAGGTAATAGCTGGACAGCTTCTACCCCAATCCGGACCTTAAAAGCCGATAAATATATCTTTGCCGGCATCAACCTGACTCCTGCCATTATCAATGAAATTACCTCCAGAGGCCTGGGAGCTTTCAGTTATAAAGAATTCGAACAAAGTATCTCCGACTTAACCAATCCGACCGATGGTTTCGTCATGTTCAACACGACATATCCTGCCGTCACTCCCGGCGATGCCTTAGCCACTTCGGCCGAAGCGGCCAAAGCGAATCCGATCTCTATCCCTGTTTCCCGGGTAGTGGCCAAAGCTGCTGTCGTTAAAAGCACTTCTTTCGTCGTCAACGGCGGTGGGACTATGCAAAATATCACCTATGGCTGGAGAAATATAAACCGACGCTTTTATTTTATCCCTAAAATCGATGGAGGGATCATCAAAGATTACAATTGGGATAGCTATAATGTAAATGATTTTGTTCGCGGAACCGATCAGATTCCGGTAAATGAAGCAACGGCCACTCCCACTACTTTTAGTTATGCTCTTGAAAATTCATTCAATTATATCCCCGGAAGTTCGTTGGTCGACCAAACCACCTTTTTAAGTATACAGGGGCAATTTCTTCCGACCCAGATTTGCAGAATCAAGACCGGAGTTACTGCTCCCCAGGGAGCGACAGACTTCGAATTCGTCAATAACCCGAATGGTTACGGGACGTTTTATGTCGTACGTACCGACGATGGTAGCAGTAACTATTTCATTACCGGCACAGATGCAGAAAAATATGCCGAATTATGTATTGCCCATGCTCCGGATATGCCGGCACTTACCGGAGGTTATTCCTTGAGTGACAACACCTTCACCAACGGGATGTGTTATTTTCATGTACTTGTAAACAGTGCAGCCAGCGGGCAATACGGTCCCTATGGAATTTACCGGAACCAATATTACCGCATGACCCTCAATTCTATTCAAGCCCCGGGTAACCCGAACGATAATTTCGACCACAATCAGGTTATCAGCCCCAACACTTGGGTTGACGTAAATATCACCGTAGACGAATGGCAGGAAATCGATGAAGATTGTGACCTATAAAATAAAAATACAGTACAACCTACGGATAATGAAGGTGATCCCAACCCTGTCGTTTATCACGTTAATCTTTTTATCCGCAGGTTGTATACGTGAAAATCGTTCCGGCTGCGGGGGATATTTGTCATTGAAATTCCGCTACACCGATTCTAATGGTGCTCCTTTGACGCCGGGATTTCCCGAAACCGACCATTTGTCGGTTTTTGTTTTCGACCGGCAAGGAATATTCGTATGTGAACGAAAAGATTCGGCTTTGCAACTCGATCACTACATGATGGAAATGCCCCTTCCCCAAGGCCGATACCAGTTTGTCGTCTGGGCCGGTTTATCCGAAAGTTACCGGTTATCTTCCCATGTCCCTTCACAAACCCATCTCGAAGATTTCGGATTACAGTTAAACCGGACAACCGATAATACAGTCCCTATTCTCCCTTCATTACTCTATCATGGCCTACATGAAACGATCGACGTAAACGCCGACGAGGACCAGGAAATCACAGTTGATCTCCGGCGGATCACCAACAATATCCACGTAATCGTCCATTATGCCACCCCCACTCTACAACTCCGGATCAGTATAGAAGATAATAACGGTAATTATGATTATCAAGGAGAAACTCTATCCGGTCAACCGATAAGCTACCTCCCGGAATATTCCCAACCGTCGGATTCTCCGAATACCTGGATCGCCGATTTCAATGTCATGCAATTACAAACCGATAGTGACACCCGGCTAAAGATATACAGTCCCGAAAAGGAGCTTCAATACAATGAAAAACTGATCAGCGGATTACTTGCCGAGAATCCCGATATTGATTTTAATTCCGACCATGACTTCACTATAGAAATCACTTTCGACAGTTATTATGTACCCGTCAGTATCCGGATCAATGACTGGGAAATCATTATCGAGGAAGCTGTTTTACCCTTTTTCAGCCCGATAAAGTACATGCCTGAGCAACGGATGTCCGGCAGGGACCAACGGATGATCGAACTCCCCGATTTTTTGCAATCCGATCTTTTGCATTACCCTTTCGGAGCGTCTGTTGGGTAAAGAAGTAAAGGAATAAATCTCCGGTAGTTGTAATTGCCTGAAAGCATAATCCAGACAAGCCCGGGCACCTTCGGTAGCATATCCCCGTCCCCAGGAGTTTTCGCATAAGCGCCAACCGATCTCGATACAGGGACAAAAATCTGTTTCAAAATTCGTATGATGTAAGCCGATATAACCGATAAATTTCCCGGATATTTTTACTTCTGCAGCAAATAATCCCCAACCGAATGTGTCGATTTCCCGTCGGATGCGTTCATAAAAATCCCGGCTTTCTGTGTCGGTCAGTGGTTTCAGAAAATATTCCATCACCTTGGGATCCCGATTCATTCGAGAAAAAACAACCGAATCCTCTTCTCTCCAATCCCGTAAAACCAATCGCTCTGTTTCTAAATAAATCATGTATTATAGGTTTACATTCGAATCGATAAAATTTCTCAAGTTATTCCAGTGAAATCCGCTCTAAATCATCCGGCACATAAACCCTGCCGGTAAACACCGAAGAGGCTTCACGGGTATATGCTTCCTTACGTTCAGCCAGAGTCTTATCTTCCGTATGATACAGGACTAAATGTTTTACCCCCAAAGCTTCGGCCAAACGACCGGCATCCAAAGCAGTACTGTGATGTTTTTCATAAGGTGAAAAAATTTCCCGGTCGCGATACAAACAAAAAGCTTCGGCCAGTAACCAGTCGGCCTGTTCGACATATTTCTTACAGGCCTCATTATAAGGTTCGTCTCCCAGACAAACCAGCACCTGTCCATCGGGTAACAAAACCCGGAATCCGAACTGCTTCATCTTGGTAGAAAGAATATCGAAAAAACAGATTGGCAGTCCCAGGATTTCTTTCCGGGTACCGTCCTTTACCTCACCCCAAAAGATACGTTCATCTATATATTTCAAAATTTTCCCGGGGAGTGTCAAACGGCAAAAGGTTCTCAGTGCATCGATCACTTCATTATGCCCGTAAACGATAAAATTCCTTCTATATTTATCATTCGACATCAAAGTAGCTATTTTCCGGATAACCCAGATCGCTCCTAAGATATGGTCGGTATGGGCATGTGTTACAAACATCTCACGAATACCTGTAAAAGGAACTCCGGCTTGCTCCAGCTGCTTGAAAATGCCGTTTCCGCCTCCTGCATCCACTAAAAAATATTCTTCTCCTGAAGAGAGTACAAAACAGGTATTATAACAACGGGTCACCATGGCATTGCCTGTACCTAACATAATTAATTCCATACCGATCAGATTAAAATCAGGGATAAAAATACATCATTTTATTCCTTTTTCTGCCTTTCGACCGAAAAATCAGGTGGTCGAAGCAGCATTTTTCTTTCCTCCGATCATCAAGACGGCGATCGCAGAGCTGACAACCATAATAATTGCCGTAGTGTGCAGGATATTTCCTATTCCGACTAAAGGCGAAACGATTCCTCCCGCCAGGAAGCTGACGGCCCCGAATACCGCCGATGCAGCCCCGGCGTTCTGCCGTTCGGAGTCCAACGCCAAAGCTGTAGAAGTCGGCAAAACAAGGCCCCCGAAAATCAGATTCAAAAAAAGAGCCGTTTCAAAGTAAGCGATCGGCATTTCATACCACAAAGTCAGTCCGGTAAATACAGCCAACACAAACGAACCGATCACCCCGGTAACCATCCCCTGCCTAATATGCCGAAAACGGCCGGCAAGCGTTGTTCCGATAATCAGTGCAATTGCATTTACAGCAAAACACAAGCTATATAACAGAGGGGATAACCGATAATGTTCCTGTAAAACAAAGGGAGAAGAAGAAATGTAAGCGAAAATCATTCCAAAAACGAAAGCTTGTATGAACACATAGTCCATAAACCGACGTTTTTTGAAAAGAGGCAGAAAAGTCCGGAAAGAAGAAAAAGCCGGTACATCGATCCGACGTTCAGGAGGTAAAGGCTCTTTCAGGCGCAAGCAAAGTAAAAGCAACAGAACTCCTAAAAACAGTAGAAAAACAAAAATACCCAACCAGTTGGTAAATTTCAACATAACTCCTCCCCCCACCGGAGCCAATATAGGCGCCAATCCGTTTACCGCCGAAATCATAGCAAAAGCCTTCGCCAATTCTTTACCACCATAACAATCGGTAGCCACCGAACGGGAAATCACAATACCACCGGCCCCTGCAATTCCCTGGAGAAAACGAAAAAAGATAAAAGCTCCGATACTCCAAGAGCAAATACAAGCGATGGTCGAAAAAATAAAAAGCCATAAGGAAAGCAGAAGTGGCAATTTTCGTCCGTATTTATCGCTCAAAGGGCCGACGATTATCTGTCCGAATCCCAATCCCAGCATAGCTGTCGTAATCCCCAATTGCACCATAGAAGCCGTTGTATCGAAATAAACGGTCATAGAAGGTAAGCCAGGTAAATACATATCTGTCACAAAAGGGCCGAAAGCAGCCAGAATACCTAATAAAACCAGTAAAAATGTCTTTGAATTTTGCATATCTTCCTATTTAAAATCACGCTACAAAGTTCTATCGATTTCCTCATTCCCAAAAGTTTCATTTCCTATGCAATTGGTTTTATTTGGTAATAACTTTATCTTTACAACATGCTAAACAGGATTCATTCACCCCAGGACTGTCTTTCCTCTCTTTGGGACAAATCGTTTCTTCAGGAGAGAGGAATAGCTTCTTTTTTTTTGACTGAAAAAAATACGTTCGAAAATACTCCCTTATTCGACGGAATATTCCGTTATCTTTTAATTCAAAAAGGGACGGCACAAATCACGATTACCGGTTTGGAATACTTTTTAAAACCTTCCTGCCTGGTGGTTCTTGCCCCGGAATACTATTGTCAATTTACAGAGATCGGTTCTGATTTTCAAGGCAGTTTATTGTTAGTCGATAAATCTTATTTAGACACTTTACCCGCCTCCGACAAAATGTACCGGCACATCACGAAAGTCATGCTACAACAACGGCAGGTCAATCTTTTGAATCAGCAACAACATCGGGTTGTATCCGAAAGTATACATACCATTCAGGAAAAATTAAAACTGACCCATCACCACCTAAAACACGAAATCATACAAAATGCCCTGGTAACCTTTCTTCTGGAACTCAGCAACATTTGGATCGAAAATCATTGGAACTTGCTCGATGAACCCTATCAAATCAGATACGAATATATCCTGAAACGTTTTTTCGACTCTCTGATGCAAAATTATCGCCGGGAACATTTAGTACCGTTCTATGCCGATCAACTGAATATCACCACACAATATCTTTCTTCGGTCATTAAAAGCCTGACCGGGCGTACGCCTAGTCAGTTTATTTTTGAAAGACTTTATTGTGAAGCCCGGGCTCTACTCGATCATCCCGATTTATCGATCAAAGAAATAGCCGAACTATTACACTTTTCCGATCAATCCGCTTTCGGTAAGTTTTTCAAAAAACGATACGGACAATCCCCTGTCGATTACCGGAAAAGACACCCTATTTAAAAAGCCAATCTTCTCCAGACAATCGGTTATACAACTTTTTCCTCACGTTCATTCATAATCTGCGGCATATTAGCCAACGCCCAACCGACCAGGCCTTCCAGATAAGGAATCAAACTAAGCCCCCGGGGAGTCAGGCTATACTCCACCCGGGGAGGAATTTCAGGATAGGCTTTACGCCCGATTAAACCGTCGGCCTCCAAAGTACGCAAAGTCACCGAGAGCATACGTTGGGATATATCGCCGATACTTTTCTGTAAATCATTGAAGCGCATTACTTCATTTGCATCCAGCGTAATCAATATTAACATCGCCCATTTACTACTCAACCGGCTCAGTATATCACGGATCGGACAATTCTCGGCATGATGAAAATTTTTCATTTTTTTAACTTTTTACAATCAGCTGTTTTTCAATATTAGTTACATCGAGGTAATTTACTAATCTTCAAGTGCGTTCTTGCATGTTCAAAAAACACCGCTTACCTTTACATCACAAAAGTAATAAACTTACTAAAAATAACTATTGTCTCATTTATAAATTATACGACTATGTCAAAAAAAGTAGCAGTATTAGCAGTAAATCCGGTTAACGGATCAGGATTATTCCAATACCTCGAAACCTTCTTTGAAAAAGGAATCTCTTACAAAGTATTTGCAGTTTCCGATACGAAAACCATCAGGACCAATTCAGGTATCCCCCTGGAAGCAGACGATATCATAGCCCATCTGTCCGGTCATTCCGACGAATTCGATGCTTTGGTATTTTCATGTGGTGATGCAGTACCTGTATTCCAGAACAATGCGACCCAACCTTACAATGTCGATCTATTAAAAGTCATTCAGGAATTCGCCACTAAAAAGAAAATAATGGCCGGACATTGTGCTGCAGGTTTAATTTTTGAAATTGCAGGTATCACAGAAGGGAAACGCCTGGCCATTCATCCTCTGGCCAAAGCCGCTATTCAAAAAGGCATCGCAACCGACGAACCTGCTGTGATCGACGATAATTTCTACACGGCTCAATGCGAGCATACCCTCCCGGTATTAATGCCCCGCTTGGTAGAAGCATTAGCATAACAGGCTTCCGGCAGACGTTTTTATCGTTTAGCATTCCTCTGCCATTGCCGGAAGGGAATTAGTTTATAAAGTTCGTAAAGAACTTTATAAACTTTATAAACTAGAGAAAGTACGGTATACCAACACCCTGGCATCTTCTTCCAGAATAACGGTAAACTCCTTGCCGGTAGCTTCGTTCAATGTCGCTTCCCACCAATACAGGAGACGCCTTTTTTCTATCGGATAACGAAGTCCGGATACAGAAATCCTACCATTAGGATACAATGAAAACAAGGAAACCTGTTGTCCCGGTTCACTATCCAAAGTAGTCGTCCGGTATAAGGGTGTAAACCATCCGAAATCGGAAACCATTTCTACCCGTTCGAATTCAGTCACATACTGGGCCAGCAAAGAAATATTACCCAAGGTATGATCTTCACGCCTACCGGTAGCCCCCAGAATCAATACTTCCCGGAAGCCTAAAGTTTTGACATAATTCACAGCCTTGGTCAAGTCGTTCGTCTCCTGATCTTTCACCCGGTGAATCCGATCGGAATAACGGTTTCGAACCGGTTCCGGCAAACTATCCAAATCACCGACAACCGCATCCGGTAGCCGGCCATTCTCCAATCCGATCACAGCCCCATCACAGGCAACAACAAATTCAGCCTGCCTCAATAGTTCCAATGCCTGTTGCCCTGTCGGAAATAAACCGTTTGCAACAACCACACATTTATATCTTTTGATCATACCACTTTCCTTTCTTTTTCCAATTGATCCATCCTACAATCGCTAATACGCCATAACATACAAATAAAAAGCAGGTCGGATACAAAGCCCGCTGATAATACAACAATGCCGACACCCCGTCGATCACCACCCAAAACCACCAGTGTTCCAATATTCTCCGGGCCAGCATCCACGTTGCCGTAATACTCAAAGCTGTGGTAAAAGCATCTCCGGCCGATACGGGCGAATCGGTATAATCCGACAAAATGAAATACAACGTACCGTACAAAAAAACAGTTACGACAGTAATGCCCCATATCAGCCTGATATTCAAACGACGGTACAATATCAGCACTTCAGTGCCTTCCTGTACAGCCTTTCCCTTATGCCATTGCCAGAAACCGTATATACTGATGCAGACATAATAAATATTCAGGCTCATGTCGGCATAGAATTTAGAGAAGAAAAAAACAAAGATATAGACAAACGAAGTAACAAACCCGACAATCCACATTGCCCGATGCTGAACGATCTCCAAACCGAGATAAAGCAAACCCGTCAATACACCGAAATATTCCAGTCCTTGTTCCATGCGTTTTCCTTAAATATACAACTGCAAAAGTAAGTTTATTTCGTTACTTATTCGTCTCCGGTGACCGGAATTGTCGACCCGGTCACTTCCACCGGTCAGTGAAGGAAAGCCTTAACGGACCGGTCCAGGCGAACCGGTCTGACGATATAAAAAACGGAAGCGGAATAGAAAGAAAAAATAAACCTAGAATCAAATCGGCCTATAAAGTCTATAAAGTTCATAAAATGCATCGACCGGCGTTCTTTCCCGATCATTTAAAATCACCGAACAAATGTCTCAAAGCTATCAGCGGGTGATAAAATAACATTCTCGGACCGGCATAGCGCATCACCTGCCGCATTTTCTGCCGCATACCGGGTTTATAGCAATGTATTTTACAATGTTTACACGAAGTTTTACGTTCTCCAAACGGACAATGCTCCAAACGGGCATGCGCATACTCCAACAAAGCCCGGCACTCCTCGCACAAACAATCGTTCCCTTCCTGCTTCCGGCAATACAAACGGACCATCATCCCGACCACTCTTTTTTCTCTTTCAATCCGGGACATATCCATCTACAAATTTCCGATATTGTTTTTCAACTTCCTGCAAGAGCTTTAAAGGACATTTCGATCGTTTATCAAAAAACGAAACCGTTACCGTCAACCCTTCCTTTTTTTTCACCTTGCTCCAATTACCTATAATCTGTCCGCCATATAAAATCACCGGATAAAACGTCCCCCACCTGTTAAAAGCTTTCGAATGGTGCTTTTCCGGAATAACGGGAGTCCGGTCTTTATAGCTCACCAAATACTCATCGAAAGGAGGAAGCAATTGGATCAGATCTCTATTTTCCGTTTTCCGACAAGCTGCAAACACCCAAAACGCCTGTCCTTCAAAATGTTCTTCAACTAGAAGTTCTTTAATCGAACCGATCGCCTGTTGGGCTTCTGTCACCGTCAGTCCCGACCACCAGACGAAATCTTTTAGAGTAGCAGGAGAATGACTACGAAAATAATTGACAGCCAGACGCGCCAAAGCTTCTTCCCTGGGCAAGGAGGAGGCAGGGGCCACCTGTTCATCCAGCAAAGCATAACCGGGCTTTCCATTCTTATCCGCACCGCTACATACAATCCCTTCCATTTCGGCCCGGAGCACATAACGTCTTACCCGATCGCCGGTAACAGGGACACCGGCATGCCCCAACTCCATTTCTATCTCTTCACGCGTGAGGCAGTTTCCTCCGGACAGCATCTTACCGATCAAATCATTACACTGAGTATATTGATTTTCTGAAATGTCCAGTCCACTGGCTTTCACCCAGGAATCGATCACCTTTTTGAGCCGGGAAGAAGTGAGTTGCAACATCCAGCGTAAATCTTTTCCGGCAACATAATGCCAGGTAGGACGCATAATGTGAGTCCGCACAATTTCCCCTTTCGCCAGGGCCTCATTTACTTGCGCAATCGTAGCCGACTTCAAACGCAGCCCGACAGCCCATTTCGACATGGTATAATCTTGTGCCTGCATGGCTCCCATCCAACCGACCAAATCGGCAGGATGCCCGAATTCAGGTTCTGCCAACTGATGGCATGCCATCCGAATATTTGTCAATGTACCCATTTTATCCGATCTTTACCGCCGCAAGTTGGCAAAATTGTCTGAGAATAATGCATATTCAAATCATAATTTTCCGGCAAATTTACCGAAGTCATCACTGAAATCACTATTTTTAAAACAAAAGATTTTCGTAAAAATGCCAGGCCGATCATGCTACGCTGTGGACCGATGACATATTCGTAGGTTTATTTTTTCTTTCTATTCCGGTTCCGGGTTTTGTGCCGTCAGACCGGTTCGCCTGGAACGGTCCTGCTCCAATGGTCTTCCGGCATAAACCCTGCATCTCACGTTAACACGACCTGGCAAAGGAAAAATTAGAAAAATTTTATAGAATAAAATACCGGCTCACCTCTATCGGATTATGGATAGTTGGGTTACTTTACCGGAAAATCTTTTTTCGCTGAAATTTATGGTTTTCAGGTCCGGTTTAGCTTGCCAGGCAGTGATAACGTAAGTCGGAGGTGTTCGTGTTCGGGGACCATTGGAGCTCCGGCGAGTGTCGTCTTGCTTTTTCTGAACGCCCGACCGGTGGTGTCTGACGGAAACGTAACGTAAAGTTTTTTGCGGAGTGAGGAGTTCCTCCGGTCAGTGAAAGAAAAAGCCAGACGACCGACAGAAGCGACCGCGTCCCCCAACACGAATACCGAAGACGAACAAGGACCGGAATAATTCTACATAAAAAATAACCGAGAAGTTATCATTTGGTAATTTTTTACCCTATAGTTTGCCTTACCTTTGCGACGAAATTCAAAAAAAGAGGAATATGAGAGACAGTATTGATTTCGGAAGCATGAACATTTCGACCTTGTTCAGAAAATTATTGATTCCGACAGTTTTAGGAATGATATTTTCAGCAGTATTTGTAATCACCGACGGTATCTTTGTCGGGAAAGGAATCGGTAGTGATGCTTTAGCAGCCGTTAACATCACTGCCCCTTTGTTTATGATCACGACGGGTATCGGCCTGATGTTCGGTATGGGCGCATCTGTAGTCGCTTCTATTCACTTATCCCAGGGGAAAGTAAAAGTAGCGAATATCAATATCACCCAGGCAATCGGATTCGCTTCTTTACTCATTCTGATTCTGTCCGCCCTGTGTTGTCTGTTTTTAGAACCTTTGGCCCACTTGCTGGGAAGTTCGGAACGCCTATTGCCCGGCGTTATGGAATATATGATCTGGTATATTCCTTTTCTGGTATTCTATCTAATCCTGAATGCAGGGATGTTCTTCATCCGTTTAGACGGTTCCCCCAATTATGCCATGATGTGTAATGCTATAGCAGCAGTAACCAACATCCTCCTCGATTATATTTTCATCTTCCGTTTCGGCTGGGGACTGATGGGGGCAGCCTTTGCAACCAGTCTCGGGACAACGATCGGGGGACTGATGACAGTTGGTTATCTGCTGCGCCGGTCACATACTTTACATCTGCAACGAATCAAATTAAGCCGGAAAAGTATGCAACTTACCGCCCGGAATATCGGTTATATGGTTAAGCTCGGTTCATCGGCCTTTGTCACCGAACTATCCATCGCCTTTATGATGTTTCTGGGAAATTACGTATTCATCAGTCATTTAGGAGAAGACGGAGTAGCAGCATTCAGTATCGCTTGTTATTTTTTCCCGATTATTTTTATGATATACGACGCAATCGTGTTATCGGGTCAGCCGATCCTCAGTTATAATTTCGGTCTCCGGGATACATCACGGATCAAACAAACCCTCCGTTTGATGTACAGAACAGCACTCCTCTGCGGAATAAGTTTTTTCACCCTCACCGCCCTTTTCCGCCACCAGATTGTCGCTCTGTTTATCGGACCGGAATATGCAGCTTATCAGATTGCAGTGAAAGGTTTGCCTTACTTTGCCTTCGGCTTTATATTTTTCGCCGTCAATATGATTGGAATCGGTTATTATCAAAGTATCGAACGGGCACATCGGGCTACCGTCATCACCCTGCTACGCGGGATACTATTTATGCTGGTGGGCTTCCTGGTGCTTCCTATATTACTCGATGTAAAAGGAATATGGCTGGCCGTCCCTCTGGCAGAAGTACTCACCCTTCTCCTGATCGGCAGCCTTTATCTGCACGAAAAGCAGAAACAGAAGTCTTAAATTTACCGAAATCGGCTTTACTCCTGTGGAGAACTTTCGGTCTTGTCCGCCGCCCTTACGACTACCTTAATCTAAAATTAAGCACTATCTTTGCAGAGCAAAAAGAACAGATCAACTATGGAAGTCTTTATCGAGAAATTCTGCCGAAGGTATAACCTTTCAGAAACGGATGTAAAAGCATTGACAGAACAAATGCAGGAAGTACGTTTTAGAAAAAAAGAAGCTATTGTCATTGAAGGAGAACGCAATAGCAATTTATACCTGATCAAAGAAGGAATCTGGAGAGGACATTATCTGAAAGACGGAACCGATACGACTATCTGGTTTGCTTCTGTCGGTGAAATAGCCTTTTCGATCTGGGGATATGCCGACAATTCGATCTCCCAAATCTCTATAGAAGCCTGTAATGACAGTATCGCATACAGTATTCCGCGCCATCTTTTAACCAAGTTATTCGATTCATCCCTTGGATTAGCCAACCTCGGGCGCCGTCTGATGGAGCAACAATTGCTTACCACTGAAAACTGGTTACTCAGTAATGACAGTCCGCGTGCTAAAGAACGCTACCTGACTTTAATCCGGGAAACCCCGGAATTATTGCAACATGTCCCGCAAAAACACATCGCTTCTTATCTGTGGATCACCCCGCAGTCACTGAGCCGGATTCGGGCAAAAATAAAGCTATAGAGCAGGAATTTCGTGTTTAGAAACTTTTAGTTTGTTGAGACTTCCCAAACTGCTCACCTCACTTATCCCCGTCAATCGATCTTATGCCGTACGACAGTGATTTTCCGCTTTTCGATCCGGAGATATCCTTCATCGGCCAATTCCGACAATACCCGGGCTAAGGAGGGACGTGCCACTCCCAGGATATCGGCGATCTCTTGTCGACTACGCGGATTTTCATGTTCGCGAAGATAAGCCAGCAAGCGGGTTTTCAAATCCTGTAAGGCAAAAGCATTCAACTTACGGCTCAAAAAAATACTCCGGTCGGAAATGATCCGCAGAAAATTTTGCATCACTATCTTTTCCCGATGCATCAGGTCTACAAAATCAGTCCGGTTCAAAACCAGCACTTCACAATTTGTTAAAGTGGTAATATTTACCGGGAAACGGTTGTCTGTAGCAAAAATAAAAGCCGGAGCCAACAAACGGGGAGCTTCGATCTCCTCTATCGTCACCTGTTTCCCCTCTTCATTCACCATATTAGTCCGTACCCGGCCACTATACAACAAATACAACGACTGACAAACCGTCCCCTGTAAAGCAATAAAATCACCGATACCAAACTCACGCAAAGCATTCGGAGTACGACCGATAAAATTTTCCAGGAACCTTTCTGAAAGCCCTCTGAAAACCGGAGCCTCTGCCAATTTCTTATAATCCATCATCCGTCTTGTTTATTATTTATTATCCTTCTCCCTGCAAACACCTTTTCCCCCAATAACCCAACAACTTCATAACTCTATAACTCAGTAACTCAACAACTCAGTAACTCTATAACTCAGTAACTCAACAACTCAGCAACTCTACAACTCAACAACTCTACAACTCAACAACTCTCCTCCCCAAATATAGCACAATTCCCCTCCATATTTTTTTCCATTGTAACATTTGTGACAATTCTTCTGTAATAAGATTCCGATTTTTGTCATTACATTAAAACAGACAAATATGAAACGCACGATAATTAAAATCGACGACTCCCGGTGTAATGGTTGCGGTCTTTGTGTAAAAGGTTGTCACGAAGGGGCTCTGCAACTGATCGAGGGCAAAGCCGTTCTAGTGAGCGAACTCTATTGCGACGGTTTGGGGGCCTGTTTAGGAGAATGCCCGCAGCAAGCGATAGAACTGGAAGAGAGAGAAGCCGAAGCTTATGACGAACGTAAAGTGATGCAACGCCTGCTCCCCAAAGGAGAAAAAGTGATCTCCGCTCATCTCCGTCATCTGGCAACTCAGGGACAGCAGGATTATCTCCAACAAGCCATCGACGTATTGGAGGAAAATCATCTTCCTATACCTGTTCCGGCAAACAAGTCAACACCCCAAAATTCCTTTCTGTTTCACGCAACGCCGACTTCAGCCACCGGAGGTTGTCCCGGAAGCCGGAATATAACCTTCACTCCACAATCACAAAAACAAGCCATCGGTATCCCGGCATCGGCGCAAAGCCAAACGGATACCTTCACCTCACCGGTATCGATGCCCAGCGAATTACAACAGTGGCCCGTTCAGTTACATTTACTGTCTCCGACCGCTCCCTGGCTGAAGAAGGCGAATCTATTGGTTGCTGCGGATTGTACAGCCTATTCTGCCGGGGATTTTCATACCAACTGGCTTCGTGGGAAACGCCTGGCTATCGCGTGTCCGAAACTGGATCATGGACAAGAAATATATCTCGAAAAATTGATTACGATGATCGATGAAGGAGGAATAGACACCCTGACCGTTATGATCATGGAAGTGCCTTGTTGCAGTGGGTTATTGCACCTTTGCCAGAAAGCCCGTCAAAAAGCAAAACGCAACATTCCTTTAAAGATGGTCAAAATCAGCCTACAGGGCGAAATTTTAGAAGAAATATGGCTATAAGATTACTTTTTACGTATAAAGTAAAAGGTATACAAATCAATAAAATGTTATGAAAGAATCGATGTTTTGTTTTCAATGTCAGGAGACAGCCAAAGGGACAGGCTGTACAGTCCGCGGAGTATGCGGTAAAAACAGTACAACTTCGGCTCGCATGGATTTGCTGCTCTTTGTAATCAGAGGAATTTCTATTGCAGCCCACACCTTACGTACGCACCGGATATTACCCGATCCACAAGTCAATGCTTTTGTCATCGACGCCCTCTTTTCGACTATTACCAATGCTAATTTCGACGAAAAAAGCATCACCGAACGGATCAATCGGGGGTTCAATCTTCGCAACCGTCTGGTTGCTCAGGCATCGTCAGCCGGCATCACCTTTCCTTCGGCCGACGAATTGACCTGGAACGGAGCCCCGGAAGCTTATGATGATAAAGCGGCTGAAGTGGGGGTATTACGCGAACCGAACGAAGATCTGCGTTCACTGAAAGAATTAATTGTATATGGACTCAAAGGAATGGCGGCTTATACCGGGCATGCTATGCGCCTGGGATACGATAATCCGGCTCTTCACGAATTTATACAACGTACCTTGTCCGATATCGCTATCGGTAACCTGTCGGTCGGAGAACTCACCGCCCGTGTCCTGCAAACCGGGACATTCGGCGTACAGGCCATGGCCCTACTCGACCAGGCCAATACCGGAAGTTACGGTAATCCTGAAATCACCGAAGTCAATCTGGGCGTCCGTTCTAATCCCGGAATCCTGATCAGCGGACACGATTTGAAAGATATGGAAGAGTTGTTACGGCAAACCGAGGGAACCGGAATCGACGTGTATACCCACAGTGAAATGTTACCTGCCCACTACTATCCGGCATTCAAAAAATACAAACATTTCGCCGGTAATTATGGAAATGCCTGGTGGAAACAACGGGAGGAATTCGAAACTTTTAACGGACCGATCCTTTTCACGACCAATTGTATCGTACCCCCATTACCGGCAGCCACCTACACAGCCCGGATGTACACGACCAATTCAGCCGGATATCCCGGATGTAAACACATCGTAACAGATGCGGACGGGAAAAAGGATTTTTCGGAAATCATCGAAAAAGCAAAAACCTGTAAACCTCCGGTAGAAATTGAAAAAGGAACCATTGTCGGTGGCTTTGCCCATCACCAGGTCATTCAACTGGCAGACAAGGTGGTCGAAGCTGTAAAAAGCGGAGCTATCCGTCAGTTTGTAGTCATGGCCGGATGTGACGGACGCATGAAAATACGGGAATATTATACCGAATTTGCCAAATCTCTCCCCTCCGATACAGTGATACTCACAGCTGGCTGTGCCAAATACCGTTACAACAAACTGGGTTTGGGAAACATCGGAAACATTCCCCGTGTCCTGGATGCCGGACAATGTAACGATAGTTATTCACTGGTACGCATAGCCCTGAAACTGCAAGAAGTATTCGGACTGAAAGATATCAATGAACTCCCTATTGTTTACAATATCGCCTGGTATGAACAAAAAGCCGTTATCGTACTACTGGCTTTACTGTCATTAGGTATCAAAAATATCCATCTGGGACCGACCATGCCCGCTTTCCTTTCACCGAATGTCGCCAAAGTCCTTACGGAAAAATTCGGTTTGAGCGGCAAAATTTAAAGCGCCGGAAAATGAAAGAGTAACAGCGGACAAAGCGATAAAAATCAAATTCAGATCGCTTTATCCGCTGTTACTGTCATCATCTAATACAAAAGGCTGTCACGGAGAAACTCCGGTTTTCTTTTCTGCGTACAACCGGAAAATAAAAATTTATATCATGACAGCAAATCGAAAAAAAGCACCCGAATATCTGAAAGACGATCATCTTAGTGTCGGTACAAAAGAATATCTCAAAGTATTGAATTCAGGTGACAAGCCGGTGGAATCGCTCTCTGTTCCGGAAGCCAGAAAGGTGTTGGTAACAGCACAAGCCAGCGTAAAAACAGACCTTTCCGGCATTGAAGAATCGGAAAAAACAATCACAGTGGACGATCACATGCTCCGTCTGAATATCCTCCGTCCTCAAGGTTCTAAGGAAAAGTTACCGGTATTCATCTTCATCCACGGTGGAGGCTGGGTATTAGGAGATTACCCCACCCACAAACGTCTGGCCCGTGATCTGGTAGTCGAGTCCGGTTACGCCTGTGTGTTCGTCAATTACACGCCTTCGCCCGAAGCCAAATTTCCACAAGCGATCGATGAAATATATGCAGCGACCTGTTGGGTGGCCGAGCATGGGGATGAAATTCATGTAGACGGTCACCGCCTCGGTATCGTCGGCAACAGCGTCGGGGGCAATATGACTATCGTCACCAGTATGCTGGCCAAAGAGCAAAAAGGGCCTGAAATCAAGGTACAAATCCTGATGTGGCCGGTAACGGACGCGAATTTCGACTGGGAATCCTATGATCTCTACGGAGAGCAACGTTTCCTAACCATTCCCTTGATGCAATGGATGTTCGACCAATATCTTACCGAGCAAGACGACCGCCTGAATCCTCATCTTTCTCCTGTACAAGCCTCTACCGAAGAGTTACAAGGTCTTCCTCCCACCTTGATCGAAGTTGCAGAAAACGATATCCTTCGAGACCAGGGAGAAGCCCTGGGCCGTCGTCTCGACGAAGCAGGTGTTGATGTCACCACCATCCGTTTCAACGGCGTGATCCACGATTGGGGGATGCTCAACGGATTCGCCACTTTACCTCCTACCCGTTCCCTGATCCTTTTTTCAGCTGCTATGCTCAAGAGATACCTGGAATAGCTCCCTCCCCCCCCCCACAAGCCATGCCTTTAGGCTTGTGGGGATCAGTGTCCCTCGCAGGGCCCGACCGGTCAGCGATCTGTAAACCCAACCACCCAGGTTGACACAACCGCTTATCGATCCTTTAGGGGTAAACTCACTTCTTACCTCACCGGCGTATAGTCGATAACCGATTCCTCTTCGGTCGCTTCCAGTTTAAATATGACAGGACGCAAACCGTCATTACAACTACATATAGCTACCCCGGGTTTTCTGATCCAGTCGCCATAATAAAACAATGTTTCACCCGCTCCATGCGAAAGCGCAAAAACATATTGGTAGATCGCTTTCCAGGCCTCATCGCAAAAGCCCTCGGGTTTAGCATAGTCGGCATAAAATACCTGCCCGGCTTTTAACATCGGACAAGCCTTCAAACCTTCTGCTCCGTACTCTTTTACCAACTCTTCGTCCAAAGTGGTTTTCAACACCGTTATCTTTACTTTTTTCATCGTATTCCGATTTCAAATTATTAAACCATCTTATATTCAATAACGTACCGTACGACGAGGTGAACCGCTCCAGGAACATCCCAAACAATAAATCACAGTCAGGTCGAACCCTTCGAGACTCTCCCCCTCCTTGGCGGCAATAACCTCAAACTCAACTGTCACAAACACCAAACGCCGTTCTTTTTTCTCGTTCAACACATAGAAATTCGGTATTTTACATTGCGGACACAAACGTCTTTTCATATAACTATCCTTTTTATTTTCTCACTCTATATCAATTATAAAAGCCCGGTCCCTGCCAGCTTCCGTAAAAACGGATTGCGAAGACAAGCGACAAACTGCTCGTAAGTATATACCGGCCGGAGGATGACTGGCTCTCCGGCAGGTGCAGTCGCTGAAAGCAGATCCGACATCCGGTGAAATAATTCCCAACGCAGATGAGAAAGCAAAGAATCCTCGATCCAATAAGAAAAAAGGGTATTCGGACTATTTTTTTCCAAAGCTTTCATTTGCTTGTAAAGAGGATATCCGTCGGATACATCGTGCCATAAATCCACAAAAGCATGGTCGTAATAGCCGTCGGACATGCAATTCGTCGCAAACTCAAAAGCATCTTGCCGAACGATATCGATCTTCTCCTTTTTAGGAAATTGAGGAAGGATATGCTCCCGGAACAGAGCGATGACATTTTCGTCCCTTTCGACAATAGTCAGCGTTTTCACTTCCGGTTTTTCAGAAACCATAAAAGCATAATACCCCATTCCGAGTCCGAAAGCAACAACCTGCCCCGCTGCCCTGGCTATGGGTTGCCGCATGGTTTCTATTTCATTCGGTTTAATAGCCATCCACTCCTGCCCGTCCTCCATGACTGCCGGGAATGAAAATTCCGTATCGAAAAATCCGATCTGTGGAATTTCTTTCAACTCTTCATCGGTCCGGATATCATCACAAACAAACGCTTCATAGGGTTTATATTTTTCAATGGTCAGCTTCCAATTTCCAAAATGAGCTTCAGGAATCCGAATTTGCCGGTAATAAGGATTCATCCGATATTCCTGCGGATCGAGCCGGCGGATACCGGACCTCAGATAAGCTGTCGACAGATAACGATCCCGGGGATTATTTTCCACATCCAGTCCACAAGCAGCGACCAACAAGCTGGTATAGGCTTCTGCTAACGTAATTTCACACTCACCGGTGATCCCCTCTATCAGTTCTTTCGTGATAAAATCAGGACATACCGTAAGATATCTGCTCATTAATCCCAGCACCTCATTATTCATCTCCAAAACCTCACCCAGATTTTTTACTTTCCGGCGGTCGATCGGACTTAAATCGATATTCATTTTCTCCTATTCTAAAAATTCAATCTTCACTCCTCAGAAGTCTTCTTTCCTACTCTCACCACCACTTTTCCAACTTCCATCAACTTTTGTGCCTCCGGTATTTCTTCAAAGGAAAATGTTTTGTAAATATACACTTTTAATATCTCTCCGACAGGATTAACAAAGCATATACGAATCTCCCGCTAATCAAGTTAACGCCTAATGTCATTGAAAAAACTTTCTTTGTATAAAAAATAATCACTATCTTTGCCACGAAAATACCACCGCAGTCAAATTGTTTGTCCGGATACCGCCGGATATCCGGACTGCCAGTTACCGTTAAATTTATTTATCACTGTTTGAAGTGAAACCAATATCCGTAATGGGTCCGGTTTATATCGTTCTTTGACATATCCTCATCTATCAGCCCGTAAATAGATTTATCGACAAAAAGTAAAAACCATCGATTAAAAAATCTTAAAATTATGACATCCGAAATATTATTTCAAGAAAATACCGAAATCGACTCAATACAACAAATGATCACAACAATCCATAACCATATCGCCGAATACCGATCCAACCTCTCCCGAAGGCCCAACGTCTATCGCCCTAAAATAGCCGAATTACAAGCTAATCTGGCTCAAATTTACTGGTATGATTATAAAGATTACCATTCAGCTGAAAAGTTATTTCTTCAGGCATTGGAGAACTACGAAAAATATTCAGGGCGCAGAATCATCATACAGAGTCATAAATTGAAGATTATGGACTTTTTAGTAAACCTATACAACCGTTCGAATCGTTTGGAACTTTCCGAACAAATATTACTGCGAATGTTGGAAATACAAAAGAAACTGGCAGAAAACTATTGGTGGATTTACCTCGAAGATGTAGCAATAACCCAATGGCGGCTAGGCAATCTATATGTCGACATGCGACGCTTCAATTCGGCGGAACGGCTGTATTCGGCCAGTCTGGATACCCGATCCGAATTCGACCGGGAAGATATATACCGGTATCGTCCTGCAACGGCACAATGCCAGCGAAGCCTGGGAAAACTTTATGAAGTACATTTAAAAAACTATCCGAAAGCAGAGCAATGTTACCGCAAATCGATCGAAATATTACAAGAACTCTGTGAAAACGAATATGAACGCTGCAATTTCATCCGTTCATTACAACATTCCCAACTTCTTCTGGCCCATCTGCATAGCGATACCTCCAGCGAACAGGATCGTCCGGCAAACTAAAATTCCGCATTTTACGATGCCGGCAAAAGCTACGATCGAATAAGTGTAATCTATCGCCCCTCCAATTTCCAGTGTAGTGACCGTTTATCCGTCATTACCGTTTTATCCGCTCAAATCCTTAACAATCCCTGGCAAAGGGCTATTTCCTTCGGGTCACCCGTATGTTTACCTTCCACATCGGAAAGCTTTACGACAGGCCAAAATTCTTTTCCTCCCTGAGGTTTACACTCGAACATTTTGATTACCATGTTCAGCGGTTTTACTCCGACATCATTAGACAAGAAAGTACCGATCCCATAAACATCATGTAATCGTCCGTTCACAAAGGAGCGAATATTTTCTACCCCTTCCAGATCGAGAGCATCGCTATAGACCACGGTCTTTGTCCGCGGATCGATCCGTTTCTCCCGGTAATGTTTCAAAGCTTTCTCGGTAAATACATAAGGATCACCGCTATCCCAACGCAACCCGTCGAATAGCTTAGCATACTGCGTATCGAAACTGCTGAAAAAGTTATCGGTTGTATAGGTATCCGTCAAGGCTATCCCCAAATGCCCGTCATACACATCCACCCAATTAGCCAAAGCCAGAGCATTGGCAGACCGATAGCCATAATGTGCCCCATGGTACATAAACCATTCGTGGGGATGAGTTCCCATAGGAGTAAGGTTATACTTCATCGCCAGGCATACATTACTGGACCCTTTCAAGTATTTGCCGGAATACTCCTTCAATATTCCGATCACCCGATCCTGTACCTCGAATGAAAAGCGGCGCCGTGTGCCGAATTCCGATATTTCTGCACCGATCTCTGCAAAACGACGGGCTTTATGGATCGCTTTTTCTTCCACCTGCCGGGCAAACTGGCCGGTCATCTGAAAATAAAGTTCCGATATCATCGCCATTAAAGGGACCTCCCAGAGTACCGTACGATACCATAATCCACGGATCTCGAGTTCCAGGCTACCCCCATTTTGCAGAATCCTTACTTCTGAAGGATCGAAACGATATCCTTTCAAGAGATCGAAAAATACAGAATCGAAATAATAACATTTTCGCCGCATAAACCGTTCGGCCTCGTCGGTCAAAGTCAATCCGCGCATCTCTTCCACTTCTGCCTGTAAAGCTTCGGCAAATCCTGACGGGAAATCGGTTTCTCCCCGGTTGACAAAACGATATACGACTTCGGCATCCGGAAATTTCTTCTGAATGGCATTCATCGTTGTAAATTTGTAGAGATCGTTATCTGTAAAATCTTTGATTATCATATGCCTTCGATTAAAAATTCGACCTCAGCGCCGTTGTCGTTGTAAAACGGGCACCTAAAGGCTCAGGCCAGATCGTATGTACATAATGCCTTTAAATAGTCCGGCACCACTTGTCCGTCGACCTTAGGCTTCCATACCCCCAGCTTCCGCCTGAATCCGGGTAATCTTCATTATTCCCATTTTAAATAAAAACCCTTTTCCGTAAAATACCGATATTTTACCCGATCAAAGCGATAATACCTGACCTTCCTACCGTTCTTCGCCCGATTTTCCTGTTCTGCATCGACCAATAATCCGGTCCCTACCATCTTTCTACGAAAATTATCCCGGTCGAGTGTACACTGTAAAACCGATTCGTATAAATGCCGAAGATCGGCCATCTTAAATTCAGGGGGCAACAGATCGATCCCGATCGGCCGATACCGGGCTTTTAACTTTAATCGGTCGGCAGCCATTTGCAGAATTCGTCGATGATCGAATGCCAGGGGCGGTATTCCGGACAAAGGAAACCATTGGGCCCTATCGGCATCGTCCCCTGCCTTCACTTTACAATCCTCCCATCTGACCAAAGCATAATAAGCGATACTGACAACGCGATAACGAGGATCACGATCGACATCCGAAAAAGCATATAATTGTTCGAAATTCACTACTTTCAATCCGGTTTCTTCTTCCAACTCCCTGCGGGCACAGGTTTCTGCATCTTCATCCATATCCATAAAACCTCCCGGCAAAGCCCATTTCCCTTTAAACGGTTCGTTCCCTCTCCGGATCAATAATACCCTCAACTCCCCCTCGCCGAATCCAAAGATAACCTGATCGGTCGTCAACGCGGGACGGGGATATTTATAACAATACTGGTTTTCCATCATGCATCTGCCTTTTATATCACAAATGAAAGAAATAAAAACAACAACACAAAACCAGTCCTAAGGTTCAACAAAAAAATGTTTCCAGCTAACCTATAAGTTTTCTTTCTGAGTTTACCAGGACTCAACTCAGTGCCCGGCCGGGATACAAAGGTAAGAAGCCCGAATAGCCGATAAGATTGTATTCAAAAGTATAATACAGCGCTCCAGGAACGGGAGCGATTGTGTGGGAGCTCCACACAATCGCCACATTTCCTTGATCTATAACGAACCGATCCGTTTATTCAAAGCATTTTCAAAATTTTTCAGTATAGGATCAACCGGATTAAAAAGCTGACGGAATATATGTAATCCTTCTTCACACTGAGCTTTATTTCCTTTTGCACACAACATCGCATTTAATTGCATCGTCAATCCCCAACGGTCCGAAGCAGGAAGGGACATAAATTGTTTTTTAAAAATAGAAAGTACTTTATCCATTTTATCCATCCGAAATGCATCGTAATAATCCAATATGGACAACAAATAACTTTTCCGTTCCGGCCGAACAATTTTGATATCCTTCCTCAGAGTCTTAAAACGTCCGGCATCATATTCTTTCTCATCAAATACAAGACTATTGACAGTATTGAATACCGGAACGTAAAGTACTTTCTGAATCCATGCTTCCAGTTCCTCCGGAGCAATATAGGCAGTAAATAATTCCCGGTGTTTTGCGACAAAATGGAATGTATACGACGAAGGATCCGACAGGTAACGCCGAATCAGCTGCCAGTCCTCTTCGTTAACCGTCTCTCCATTTTTCCGGCAAAGCTCATCCAATACGGCCGGAATTTTATCAAACCGATATCCCCCCCCCAAAGTCGTAATATACCGGCGAAGGAAATCAGCCTCCCGGTCACCTGTTTCATAACGTTTCTGCATCCCTGCAATCGAATTTTCCGGATCCATTCCTTCCCGGATCAGCCGGATAAATTCACCGGCATCATGTCCGCCAACGACCCGGTGTACCTCGTTCCCTGCTGCATCCAGCAATAAATAAGTTGGAAATACCTGCATCCCATAACGCTTCAATAACTCCCGTCCCTCGCCCTTTTCCATATCAAATTTAACATTGATAAAATGCTCGTTAAAGAAGTGCCCCACTTCCGGATCGGTGAAGACAGTAGTATTCATCATTTTACAAGGAGCACACCACGAAGTATAACCATCCAAAAAGATCAGTTTACCCGTCGCTTCAGCCTCTTGTAAAGCATCCTGAAAACTACCGGTCCTGAATTGAATTCCTTTGCCGGCAGCCAATAACTTTTCCAACTGTTGCGTAATCTCTTCCCGGCGCAACTCCTTCGCCTTGATCAAACCGTCTTTACCAATGATAAAACAATCAGGCACTCCGGCAATATTATATGCCTTAGCCACCGGACTCTTCCAGGCTTTCAGATCTGTCAGGCAATACCAGGGCACAGCATGAGTTTCCAGGTCCTTCAACCATTTATCCCGGTTATCATCTAAATGAATGGTGATAAACACCACACTATCTTTAAACCGTTCATAAGCCTGCCGGATGGAAGGAATTTCCTTCTTACACCAACTACACCAGGATGCACTGAATTCCAGAAAAATATATTTTCCCTTAAAGCTAGCCAAGGTATACTCTTTTCCCTCCCGGTCGAACACCTTAAAATCGGCAGCAGGCATTCCCGGACGCACTTTACTCTCCTTCTCTAAACTTTGTCTCACTTCCTGTAAACACAAAGGATCGAATCCCGGTTCAAACCGATTCAATACTTTTCCGGTATTTTCAAATCCCAGATTAAATACCAACCGGGTAACCAACTGTGCCGCCGCTTCACTTTTTTTGGCATCTGCACGGAAAGCCAATACACTATCAATGGATTGCATCAATAACTTTTCTCTCTCTGCCGACAGCCGGCGTACTCCGGCAATATCTCCCTCCATAAACTTCTCACCGATAGCCATATTCAACTCACCCGAAGCTTTATAGCAGGATAAACTCAATAGATAATCATTATAAGCACGCAGCTCATCAGACACCTGCTGTTGTGCATATATTTCCTGTATACACAACAAGAACAGACAAAATAAAACAACTAATCTTCTCATCAAATTTTATTCCATTAGATATTATTCATACTTCCAAGAACCACCCGATTTATATATCAAACCTTTGACTTCTCCGGGAATTTGTTTCACATGCTCGAACTCCTGTCCATCCGTACTCGTCCAATAGAAGTCATGAGTATTTCCATTTTGTACACACACACCGAACTGTTCTCCATAAGAATCAAGGGTAAAAGCTGTTATTGTTCCTGTTTTAAAATCGGCTACAGCTACCGGAGTATCGTTCAATTCAAATTATACCGGAAAATTTGTGCTCCCTGAGAATAATAAGCCTCCTTCGTTGTATATCCCACTGCAAAACGGGTCTTTTCATTCACAACTGCCGGAAATACATCCTGTGCAATTGTTGTCAATGTCGGTTGTCCTCCCACGATCCCGAATTGAAAACGCTGAGTATAATATTTTCCATCCGACTTATCCCGCAAAACGGCATAAAACAAACTCTTCCCCTGCTGCTGAGAAGCCGGAGCCAGATAGATCAACTCTTTATCAGGATCAACCAGGCTGAATTTTTGTCCCGCATCCTCCACCTGATCTAATCCCCGTAACTCTCCGTTATCCAAAAACAAATATCTTCCTTCATTTTCTTCATAAAATAAAGCGACATTATAATCAGGAGGGAAACTATACCCCACCACAGAAGAGAGCTTATAATCCCCGTAGAAAGGAAAATCCGGATACCGGTCCTGGTACAAATACCCTCCGGGAGAATAACGGACATACAATTTCCCGGACCCGGAAACCAAACAGGAATAATTCTTTATAAAACAAGCTGCCTTAATTTCTTGCAAATCTTCCGGCAAGCTTCCGCCGACAAATTCCTCTCCGGTCCACACCTCTTTCCGAAGGTTACTCCAGTCTAATTCTACCGGTCCGTCCGATCCCGGCCCTCCGGCCATCATCAATACACCGTTTGCATTCAAACCGGCATCAAAATGTTCTACCACTCCATAAGCTTTAGGCCCCAATTCCCTGTTATTAACTGCCGTATAAACATTCTGAAAAAACTTTTTACTGCTCGCCAACATGTTCAACTCCGCTTTTCCTTGATTTTCAGTCATCCACATCCAACCATTCGTAAAATTACTTAGCAAAGTCACCCGAAAACGCTGACTATATGAGATTCCCGTACGTTCGTCTTTAACGATAAAAGCACCGAAAATATCATTCCACCCTTGGGGTTCTATCCCAAAAGTAACATTCAGACATTTTTCAGTAGAAACCACAAACGTATCCAGCTTCCATTGATAGGACAGATCATCATGTGCCTGTGTACTATCGGTAAAACGAATAATCGGTTCCGGCATCGTAAAAGGTTCTCCAAACCAGAGTTCATATTTTTTATTTTCATCGATCCCATCAATTTCAATTGCATACATTGTTTTATAATCATAATTTCCTTTATCCTTATAGCAACCGGCCATTACCAGTAATGCCAGTAACAATATATATATCTTATTCATAACTCGATCTAAATTTAATTGGTACCCCTTTATTACTATCCCACCATCTTCACCTGCATAGGTTGATTATTCTCATCCATGATTACCCGTCCCTGAGCGGCTTCTTCTTCCAGATAATATTTAAACTTCAGGATAGCGGCCCTCTTTTCCGGATAAGCAATATTTTCCAAATCAAAAGTACCGCTAATCCGGATAAACAAACGATATTTCGTTTCAGAATAACTACCCAATCCTTCGGTTTCATGCCACTCATCCCACCATCCGGGCCGAACGATCCGATCAGTCAGATATATTTTACAACTATTACTCTCCGGGAAACACAATTTAAAATGGGCACTCTCCACCAAATCCAACTGCAGATACAATTTTTCCGCTTTCAATTCTTCTGTATTCATCACTTCAACCCAAAGTGTATCCGTAACCCGATTGGCCCGCAACTTACAGTTTTGCGCCGGAATATTGAAATGCACCCCTTCCTGAACCGTACTTGCCGGATTTACCTTTACCTTATATTCGCGGTCATAATCCAACACTTCGCCTGTCACTTTCACTTCTATGCCAATACGATCTGTCGTTGTCTTTCCAGCCAATCCGAAATTATAATCCACACTGTCCTTTTCAAACACCGATACAAAACGTATATAGTCCGTACCCGAATACTTTTCGAGGTCTTTTTCACAGGAACAGAACACCAATCCCATTCCCAACCCTATGATCAATGCCAATATCTTTGCTTTCATACCTTTCTATTTATAAAGTTCAGACAATCTGTTACCGAATTCCAATTCCACATCCGGCAACGGTAATACGAAATCTTTCTCCGTCATGGTATAATTTCCGGACTCATCTACTACTTTCCGTCCCAACCGTTTGTAGAAATAAAACAGCTGCCCTTCGCACATAAACTCCCGGCGGGCATCGTTAACAATCACATCTTCCAGCTCTGCGGGTGAATTTGCAATCAAGGCCTCCTTGGCATTCCGGGCATTCCGTAATTTCTGTAATTCTGTTTTAGCTCCATTCAGATCGCTATCCATCAGATATTCACAAACATAATAATACATCTCACTAATCCGAATCATCGGAGCTATCCTCCCCATCTCCTCTTCCGTCATCTCATCAGCATTCTCAGGCTTCACAAATTTGATACAACTGGGCCGATCGAAAGCAGCCAATATTTCATGCTCCATCAGATAGTTCAAACGGTAATCATTGGCACTTCCTTCAAACATCTGTTCACTATTCTTTATCGTCAACCACTTTTTGCTGCTACTATAGCTGGGCGAATAAGGTTCAAACACTTTAGTCATCCGGGGTACATTGAATCCAAAGACGATCTCAGGCCGTAAAATCCGGTTCCGATATTGAATATCGCTAGTAATCTTCCAATAATCGATAAATTTGAATACTCCCGATTCCAACACAATTTTAGCATAATCGTAAGCCTGTTTTTTGTCCAGTTTATAAGCATATACCCGTGCTAGCAAAGCATTCACAGCATAATAATTCAGACGGAATCCACGATAAGACAAAAATTCATTCCGGTCAGGCATCGGCTGGGTCCACATATACATATCCGAGCCAGTAGTTGCCTGATACAACGGATCAAAAATAGGATCCCGGCCTTCCAGATCGGTAACGGCAGCTTTCAGATCTACAATCACACTATCGATCACTTCACTGACCGTCTTTTGAGGCGACACTTTATTCGAATATTTTGTAATATACGGAATAGCTGTATATCCCGGATCTGCTTTATACGAAGATGCAAACAAACGCAACAGATCAAAATGGAAAAAAGCCCTTAAAGCCCTGGCTTCTCCATGTAAAATATAATAAGTACGCTCATCCTCAAAAAAATCCGGACCGACTTCCTCCAATCTTTCCAATAAAATATTACAATTGGCAATACAGAAATACAATTCCAGCCACATCTCATCAATTTTAGGCGAAATATTCACATCCTTGTATTGGTACTTGGCCAACTGGGCAAACTCATGTGTCTCGTCCGGAATAGCGTAATACTGAGCCAAAACATCCGTAAATCCGAACAATAAATTATTGGCATACAATTTTTCACCCGAAGCGGTAATATAAATCCCGTTCAATACATCCTTAAATCCCTGAGGAGTAGAAAATATTTTCTTGTCGTTCACCTGTGCCTCCGGAGTAATATCCAACCACGACGTACAGGACTGTGAGAGGACAGCACATCCCAACAGGATTGCAGCTGTCATATTTTTAATTTTTTTGTAACTCATATTCTATTGCATTAAAATTGAACCATTACACCTAAACTCATGCTACGGGCAAATGGATAAGAAATCCCTCTCTCCCGCTTCACTGTCGACAAACGAAACACATCATTCATCATTGCTGTCAAACGAACCATATCAAAACCGATAGGTTTCAGCCATTCTTTCTTCAAATCATAAGACAATGACAAAGATCCCAACTGTAATACATTTTCATCCTGTATAAAACGGGAACTAGCCGGAGTCGTCGACTTATCGTTGATGTCTTTATAAAATGTATGGTCGCCTGGTTTCTGCCAGCGTTGCTCCAATACCCGACGGTCTACATTATCTCTCGGATCAGCATTCTCTACCCGGTTGATCAAGGTCTGGTTGTACACCTGTCCTCCCAGACGATAACTGAAATTCATGTTTAGATTGAGTTGCTTCCAGGTTATATTCGTTCCGAATGCTCCGGTCACTTTCGGTTCTGTATCACCGCACACCACACTCTCTTTCGGATCCCAAACGTACGTATTAGTACCATCCTGACGCTGGAATAACTCTTTTCCGGTAGCGGGGTCGATACCCAACGATTTCATCGCATAAATAGCGGTTGAAGATCTTCCCTCTTTATACCGGACCATCGGCTTGGTTTTATAGTCGTCATTGTTAGCCTGTTCCTGATCGGCTTTATCGTTATAGGAACTCAAAGCATTCGAAATGGATACGATACGATTCTTATTATGAGCCATATTCACAAACAGACTGACATTCCAATCGTTCGATTTATAGACAAAACTCCGTAAAGCCAATTCCACTCCTTCATTTTCCATCTGTCCCAGGTTTTCTTTATAATCAATAAATCCCAGAGAAGTAGGCAAAGTAACACTGCTCAAAAGGTTTTTGGTCTTTTTCAGATAATACCCGAAAGTCACCGTCAACCGATCTTCCCACATGCCGAAATCCAATCCCAAGTCGTAAGCAGTCGTCGTTTCCCATTTCAGATTCGGATTCCCTAAAGCCATCAGGGTTGCCCCGATTCCTGTCGCATACCAGCCGTCCTGTATATATTCGAACATCGTCTGAGATTGATAGGGTTGAAAAGAAGCCTTTCCTGTCGTTCCAATAGACCCACGGATCTTCAGTCTGGAAATACCGGTATTTTCCATAAATTTTTCATGGTGTATATTCCAACCCAAACCAACTGCCCAGAAAGGAGAAAATTTAGATTCCGAACCATACATGGACGAACCATCCAAACGAGCCGATAAATCCAATAAATAGCGATTCGCATAAGAATAATTGACATTGGCAAAAAAACCTGCCAATCGGGTTTTTCCCTCACTTCCTCCGGGATGGGTATTGGTAAACTCCTTCGCCAAAGAGATATAATCCATCATCTTGGAAGGGTAACCTCTCACGTCGAAGTTCACACTACGACTACCACTTTCTGTCAGATTGACACCTAATGCCGTATTGACAAAGTGTTTACCCACTCCCAAATAATAAGTCAATACCGAGTTAAAATCCATACTATACGTATTACTCGTCCCGTGGTACCCTTCTCCTTTATTCAACAATCCTTCACCGGACGACAACTCATAACTTTCATACTGCAATGATTCCGGTGAAATAAAAGTCTCCACTTGTTCTTTCTTTTCACCGTAAGAGAAATTGGCCCGCAAACGTAATCCTTGTACGATACTCCATTCCAGACTGAAATTATTGGTCACGTCCAGATACTCGCTTTCATCCCGATTTCCTACCGTTGCTTCATACACAGGGTTCCAAATTTGTTTATTGGTATTTATGTATTGCGTCATCTTACGGATCAGATTACCGTGCTCATCCTGAAAAGGATAATAGGGATTCAGCAAGGCATATTGGGAAAAGTCACCATAAGGGGATTCTTTAGATTTTACTTTATTGACAGTCAGATAATTCCTTACTAAAAGTTTATCTTTTAGATTATAAGAAAGTGAAAAACCTAAAGCTCCGCGGTCACGAGCCGATCCTTTCATCACCCCATTGTCTTTATCATACTTAAAATCAATACCATATCTAACCGCTTTATCCCCACCTTCAATGAATATGCTATGCTTTTGATTAAACTCTACCTTCAAAGGCTGAGACAACCAATAGGTATTCACTCCACTCTCAACAAGACTCAGTTTATAATTATAATCTTTATCTTTATTGATCTGCGCATCAGCATTATTATCTTTATACATGCCTATGCTCTTTTCAAAATCCAACTTTTCACGGGCATCCAATAAGTCGTATCCATTTAAATCCGGTATAGCGATAGAAGCAGTAAAATTATAGTTCACCCGCAACTGTCCTTCCGAGGGAGCTTTCGTTTTGATAACAATCACTCCATTCGCTGCCCGAGAACCATAAATAGCCGTTGCCGAAGCATCTTTCAGAATAGTCAACGATTCGATCCGTTCAATATCGAGGTCAAAAATTTTCTCTGCATCTACTTCAAAACCATCCATGATAAACGTAGGCAGATTCGGATTATTTTTCAGATTATCCCGGCTCACTGCTTCCTTTTCAAATTCAGTCAGCCCGATTCCAGAATTTCCCCGAATCGTAAAATCAGCAATCCGGTTAGGATTCGATCCGATGTCTATATTGTCCTCAAAGCGGATAGAAGGATCAAATACAGAAAGTGCCTGAAGCACATTCCCGGTAGTCACCTTCCTTAGCTCGTCCCCTTTCACGGTTACCTGTGCCCCTGTAAAACTATCTTTGTTCTTATTAAAATATCCGGTCACCACCACATCGTCAAGTGCCTTTACATCCTCCTTTAAGACAATCTTATAATCATTCTTATCCGTAATCTTCACCTCCATCGTCTCCATCCCCACAAAAGAAAACAACAAGGCTTGTCCATCAGCCACAGGTAAAGTGATTGTAAACTCTCCCTCTACGCTAGTCACCGTCCCTAAAGAAGTTCCCTTGATAATGACCGTCACTCCCGGTAGTGGATTCCCTTTTTCATCCACCACTTTTCCGGTGATCTTACGACCTTCGGTTGCTGTCACTTCTTTTTTTATCACTACGGCATTTCCGGAAATCTCAAACCAAAGACCAGTATTTTTCAGGCACGTTTTCAAAATCTCATTCACCTCCTTATCCGTTTCCTGTACCGTCAATTGCTTCACTCCTTCAATGTCACGGGTTCCGTACATAAACACAAAATCCGTCTTCTTTTGAATCTCCCAGATCACCTGTTCCAAAGACACATTTTCCAAATCCAAACTGATTCTTACATTATTTTGAGAATGTACTGCTGCATTCAGCTGAAAACAGCTAAACAGAATCAAAAAAAACTTCAGTCTCACCACAAATAAAATTTTAGAGAGTTTTCCCCGGGCGGGAAAAACCATTCCAGGATTTTTTTTCATAAATTTGTTGAATTAAAGTTTAACACACTTTGATTATTTAAGCATGTTCCCGGCCAGTTTCGCAGACCACCGGGAACATTTTTATTTCAAACCCGTATACCCCAAACGCTATATTTTCATTTCTCTATCCTCATATCCCCTTGCCATCCACCCTATTCGTATTCAGTATCATCATCTTTAATTTCATTTTTTCTCCGATATATACAAACAACGGTTTGTCTGCAACACCTCTACTAAATTTGTCTTCTTTATCATATCAACAATCGGTTGCATATCATCATACCTTCCAAACCTTGCACCGATCCGGATTTCTTTAGCTCTTTCGTCTATAAAATGAAATTCCACCCCATACCAACGCCCCAATGTTTTCATAACATTTTCCAATCGTTCATTCCGGAATACAAACGTTCCTTCCTGCCAGGCCACATATTGTTCTACTTCAACCTGCCGTACGGTCGTTTTACCGTCATTTTTCGAATACACGGCCTGCTCTCCTGCCACAATATCCTGATCGTTCACCTTCACTTTTCCTTCCACCAAAGTTGTTACCACCTGCCCTTCATCTGCATATGAACGAACATTAAACGAAGTCCCCAACACCCGTACATTCACCCCATTCATCTTTACTACAAAAGGACGAAGTGCATCTTTAGACACTTTAAAATAAGCCTCTCCACTCAATTCTACCACCCGCTCTGTGCCACGGAATACTACCGGATATTTTAGCCGGCTCTCAGCATTCAAATAAACCCGCGTACCATCAGATAAAGTCAACGTATACTCCATCCCGGTCAAAGTTTCCATCTGATTATAAACAAGCGTATCTTCACCTACTCCGATCTGCCTGTAATCAATCCCCGTAGAATCCTTTTGAATCACAGTACCATCCATCTCTGCCAAAGTAAACCGACCGTCCGGAACAAGCTTTACCACCTTTCCATTTCCTAAGGTTAATTTTGCACTTCGCTTTCCGGAAGGAATACTCTGCTGCACAATAAGGGGCGGCTTTACGGGCACAGCTGTTTTCATCTGAAAATACCAGAATCCACCTCCCAACATCACTAAAATGACAGCAGCATATTTCCACCACCTCCTCCCCCCGGCACGTCTTCCCATAGCCTTATCCAGATTCTTCTCCATTTTTTTCCAGGCCTCTGTAACAGAAAAACGTTCCAACAACTGCTGGTTTTCTTTAAAATCTTCTTCCTGATCCAATCTCTCCGCCAGATTGGTATGCCACACGCTTTCCTGCTTCCAGTTTTCCAACGCCTCCCGTTCTTCCGGCGTAGCAATCCCCATTAAGTTGGCTGCATACTTAGCCGCTATCTGAAAAATATTCATATCCAATCGCATAAAAACATTTTTTAATCTATCCTAAATCAAAAATCGTCAAATAGCTTTCTGCCACTTTCAAAGTCTTTCTATTTACAGATTTAAGCTCCTCATTCCGGATTAATTACATTCATTAAATTTTGAAAAATCTGCTGAAATTTATTGTGTTTTCATTCTTATAACAATCTCAAACGAAAAATGGGGTAGTCAGGATTGAAAAAAATTTATTTATTTACAAGTCTACCCCTTTCTACAAAATCATCCAACCGACCACATTTTACATTCTGCTATTCCAGCCGACCGGATAACCATACGTTGCAGCCAAACCCTGAAAAGAAAGAGAGATAATTTCAATACCCGGCCTACGGCACATTTCCGGATATCTATCCATAAAAACAGGAGAATTTAAGCTTGAATCTAAATAAATATACCGTATTTTTGTCCGGTCTCATCCATCGTAACAGAAATGAATATTGAAGAGTTCAGAGCATATTGCTTGTCATTCAAAGGAGTATACGAAAAGATGCCATTTTCAGGAGTTGCCGATAAATACAGCCGTGACGTCCTGTGTTTCTACGTAGCGGATAAATGGTTTTGCTTCGTCAATATCGAAGTTTTCGATTTTTGTTGCCTCAAATGCCAACCCGAAGAATCCGGAGAATTACAAGCCGGATATATTGGAATAAAACCGGGCTGGCATATGAACAAGAAATATTGGATCAGTATTTACTTTAACCAGGATGTCCCCGATATCATGATAAAAGAACTGGTCGGCAAATCCTACGAAATCGTAGTCCGAAGCCTAAGCAAAAAAGAACGGGAAAAGCTGACCTCAGATGATGATTGATAAGCATATCCATACAGCATCCGGTTAATGTCCCGTCATATTTACAACTTCGCCTATTTGCGGAATAACTACAGGTAGCGAATCTCTATCCCGCATCCTCCGTGCATTCTTCAACGGTTCGTCCCAGGGATGAGCAGCCAAAGCATATTTAGAATGATGAACCGTCAGAATTTTTGCCGCTTTCAATTCCCTGGCTACCGCTGCCATATATCCGGGCATCAGGTGGATATATTTCCACCCTTCGTTGTACTGACCGTTTTCCAGAATAGCCCAGTCGATATCCGGGAAACGCATACCGATTTCAGCGAAATGCGTGTCGTATCCACCATCCCCGCCGATAAAAACTTTACGTCGGGAGCCGGTCACAAGAAATGAGGCCCATAACGAACGGTTGCGGGCCAATCCGCGTCCCGAAAAATGACGAGCCGGCAAACAATGTATCCGGAAGCCGTCATCCAACAGGGCCTGTTCCTCCCAATCCAATTCCACAATCCGCTCCGGAGAAAACCCCCAATACTCGAAATGTTCACCTACCCCCAACGGACATACCACTTTCTGCACACGATCTTTTAAAGCCGTCACTGTCCGGTAATCCAAATGATCCCAATGATCGTGGGTAATGATCAGGTAGTCGATATCGGGCATATCTTCCGGCCGGTACACCTCCGTTCCTTTGAAAGGTTTGTTTACGAACGAAACAGGTGCAGCCGTACAAAATACCGGATCGACAAGTAAACGTTTCCCCTCCATCTGGATCAGATAGGAAGAATGGCCGAACCAAACCAACAGATCTTCTGAGAGGTTCAAGGTCTGTAAATCGGTTTTGATAACAGGCAGAGTACTATCCGGCTTTAGTCCTGCTTGTTTCCTGAATAAAAAGCCCGTCAAATTTTGAAAAAATCCTTTGCCGGAAGTCATCAATACCGTTTCGTGTAAGTTACGAAATTCTCCATCCCGGTAATGGGCCGAGCGTTCGATTCTAGCCAAACGTTCTCCCCGGGGTAAACGACCGAATTGCGGCATATTCACAAATACGACTCCAACTAGAGCCGACAAAACGATAACACTCAAAATCACCCACATCATACGAAATCTTTTTTTACCCATATTTCTCCGACTTATTTTCCCGGCCTTAAACCGCTTTACCCATTTCATTGGTCTGCTTCATATCAAGCAAACCGTTCATTTCTCCCTTTTGCCATAGTCCGGTGACAGCGATCACCCTTTTCCCGCAGGAATTTTCCAGACAAGCCGTACCCCGTAAACAATCGAAAGTACGTTCGATCTTTTCCGGCTCCGTCTCCGCCCTGGTTGCAATGAAATAAGCCACCTGACAGACTCCGAAACCCAAAACCGGCATTTCAATACCGTTCTTCAATTTTATAGTCTTCACATTTTTTCATCTTCCAAATTATAAAGTTTTTCCGACATGACAAAAATACGGGAGACAAACAGGTCGGGAGTACACCAATTACGGATTATCCTACCATTTTTACCGATCCGGTACATCCTATGAATCAGGCTATAAAAAAATATTTAAATTTGTATCGAATAAAATACAACAGCCATGAATACCATTCAAAAATTCGACACGATTCATCAGTATAATGAACTTTTAGGACAAGAGACTTTACATCCGCTGGTTAATGTCATCGATCTGGCCAAATCATGCCGTCTACGGCACGGTCTCCATTCTTTCGGCTTTTACACGGTATTTCTGAAAGAAATAAAATGTGGAAACCTTCGGTACGGTTGTAACTATTACGATTATCAGGAAGGAACACTTGTTTTTCTCGCTCCCGGACAGGTCATCGGTGTCGAAGACGACGGTAAAGTCTATCAACCGCAGGGGATGGCCCTGGTCTTTCACCCGGATCTTTTACGGGGAACCACTCTAGGCCGTACGATCAAAGACTATACCTTTTTTTCGTATCAGGTGAACGAAGCCCTTCATCTTTCCGAGCAAGAGCGTCATATCATCATCGACTGTTTCCGTAATATCGAAGAAGAACTGCATCACACCATCGACAAACACAGCCAGCGGTTGATCGTATCCAATATCGAATTATTCCTCAACTATTGTGTCCGTTTCTACGACCGTCAATTCATCACCCGCGAAAATGTCAACAAAGACATTCTCACCCGGTTCGAAAATTTGCTGAACGACTATTTCTATTCCGAAAAACCGGAGAGTTCGGGCCTGCCGACAGTAAAATACTGTGCAGATCAAATGCATCTGTCCGCCAATTATTTCGGCGATCTGATCAAAAAAGAGACCGGGAAAACCGCTTCCGAACATATCCAGACCAAACTGATCGATATCGCAAAAGAAAAAGTATTCGACACCGGCAAAACCATCAGCGAAATCGCTTATGAGCTCGGTTTCCAATATCCGCAACATTTCAGCCGCCTATTTAAGAAAGTGGTAGGAGTCACTCCCAACGAATACCGGATGCTGAATTAACAGCCCTATCGGTTACTCCGATAACATAAAGCCTGAAAGCATCGTAAAAGAGGGAAATACGTCAGATTCCCGCTCCCCCGGGGACTTTCGTCGATTGGACGATGCTTTCCCCGCCCATTGTTATACTTTATCCGCTTTTCAGTTCACCGAAACTTCATTCGTTCTGGTCGGGAGAATTTATAGGACTATCCAAACAGAGGCAGTCCTGTTCCCGACAAGAACGAAAGAATTCGAATCGTTATTTTTCGCTGCCGATACTCTTCCACACGACAGCCGATAAAGCAGCACCGGCAAAAGGAGCGACAATAAACAACCATAACTGTGTCAATGCCTTCCCCCCTTCGAAAAGAGCCGGTCCGATGCTACGGGCAGGATTTACAGAAGTTCCTGTGATAGGGATACAAACGATATGTACCAACACTAACGTCAGTCCGATCGCCAAACCACACATCACCGGTGTTCCCTTCTTGTCATCGGTTACACCCAAAACAACCAGTACAAAGATGAAAGTAAAGATCATTTCAGAAATGTACTTTTTCATAACCACGCTATTTAAAAACACTTCCTCAAAAGTAGTGAATTTATTTTAATTTATCACAATATTTCCCAACCGAAACCGGTTCCTGAACCGGTTTCGGCAACAATACCGATTCTTACCGGCTCATCACCCGATCGGACCGGAATATCAATGACAATCACAACGTGATGACGAGATATAATTTCATCTCTAACCAGAAAACAATCCGAAGCCGGAAAAGAAAGTCGGTTTTCTGAATTTCTGCCTTATGAAACGATTTAAAAAGTCAAACTAGATTTTCGTACACAATTCGGCAATCCGTATAATCAGCTGTACGGCTTTTTCCATTGCATAAACGGGTATATATTCATAGCGCCCGTGAAAATTATGTCCTCCCGTAAAAAGATTCGGAGTAGGTAACCCCATAAACGACAACCGTGCCCCATCCGTACCTCCCCGGATCGGCACGATCAACGGCTTGATATTCAACTCCTGCATGGCTTGCTTTGCAATATCGATAATGTAGTGAACCGGTTCGATCTTTTCACGCATATTGCTATACTGCTCCTTCAATTCCAACTCGATTTTCAACCCAAAACGTTTGGAAAATTCACGCACCCCGTTCTCGATCGTATTTTTGCGCCATTCAAAACGTTCCCGGTCAAAATCACGGATCAGGATTTCGATCTCGGTAGTTTCCACATCTCCCTTTATCGAATACACATGGAAAAAACCTTCGTAACCGGAAGTATTTTCAGGCACTTCTTTTTTAGGCAGACTAGCCATAAACTCATTGGCTACAGCAATCGAATTGACCATTTTATTCTTCGCATACCCGGGATGAATATTCCGTCCTTTGAAAACGATCCGGGCATTAGCGGCATTAAAATTCTCAAATTCCAATTCTCCGATCTCTCCTCCATCCATCGTATAGGCAAACTTAGCCCCGAATTTTTTTACATTAAAATGATCGGGCCCTTCCCCTATTTCCTCATCGGGAGTGAAACAGATGCATATTTTACCGTGTTTAACTTCGGGGTGTCCGATCAAATATTCGGCTGCGGTCAAAATCTCGGCGATTCCGGCTTTATCGTCAGCACCCAACAAGGTATTCCCATCTGTAGTGATCAATGTTTGCCCCACATAATTCATCAATTCCGGAAATTCCTCCGTCGAAAGTACGATTCCCTTCTCTTTGTTCAGCACAATATCATTGCCCGCATAATTCTCGATAATCCGGGGGTTCACATGCCTGCCACTCATTTCGGGGCTGGTATCCATATGGGCGATAAACCCGATAGCCGGCGTTTCCCGTTCCACAGTAGAAGGTATAACTCCCATCACATAGCCGTATTCATCCAGTTCCACCTCCTGGATACCTATAGCTTCCATCTCTTCCTTCAATACATGGGCAAACTCCATCTGTCCCGGTGTACTGGGATTCAATCCCGTATTCGGATCAGACTGAGTACCATAACCTACATACTTCAAAAAACGGTCAGTAACATTCATCATAAAAAGCAAAAAAGCTAAAAGTAAAAAGCTATAAGCTAAAAACAGCAAACTTACCTGCCAGCTTTTAGCTTTTTACATATTACATTAATAGGCTTTCGCAATCAACACTCTCCGATGAGACGGTTTACCGGTCACCATATCTTTTCCTTCTTCTTCAGGGCTATCGAAAGGAATACAACGGATCGTCGCTTTGGTATCGGCTTTTATCTTTTCTTCAGTTTCTGCAGTACCATCCCAATGACAAAGGAAAAATCCGCCTTTACTTTCCAGCAGATTTTTAAATTCATCGTACGAATCCACTTTAGTGATCATACTATTGCGGAAATCCAATGCTTTCTTATAAATATTTTCCTGGATATCCTCTAACAATTTTTCTATATGTCCGACAATACCCTCCAAAGGCAAAGTTTCTTTCGTCAAAGTATCGCGGCGAGCCACTTCGATGGTACCGTTTTCCAAATCCCGTTCTCCCATCGCTAAACGCACAGGCACACCTTTCAACTCGTAATCGGCAAATTTCCACCCCGGTTTCTGAGTATCGCGATCGTCATATTTTACGGAGATTCCTTTAGCTCTCAGTTTTTCGATCAGCCCCTGTACTTTATCGCTGATTTTTTTCAATCCTTCGGCCCCTTTATAGATCGGCACGATAACCACCTGCAAAGGTGCTAATTTCGGAGGCAATACCAAACCGTTATCATCCGAATGAGCCATGATCAGAGCGCCCATCAAACGGGTCGATACCCCCCACGAAGTTGCCCACACGTATTCGAGTTTTCCCTCAGCATTGGTGAACTGTACATCGAAAGCTTTGGCAAAATTCTGTCCGAGGAAGTGCGAAGTACCGGCTTGTAAAGCTTTTCCATCCTGCATCAGAGCTTCGATCGTAAAGGTTTCCAGGGCACCTGCAAACCGCTCGCTCTCACTCTTCGAGCCCATAATGACGGGAACAGCCATCCAATTTTGTGCAAAATCGGCATACACCCTCACCATCTTATTGGCCTCTTCCAATGCCTCTTCTTTCGTAGCATGGGCTGTATGTCCTTCCTGCCACAAAAATTCAGCCGTACGCAAAAACATCCGGGTACGCATTTCCCAACGCATCACATTAGCCCACTGATTACACAAAATCGGCAGATCCCGATAGGATTGTATCCAGTTTTTATAAGTATTCCAGATGATGGTCTCCGAAGTCGGACGAATGATATACTCTTCTTCCAATTTTGCTGCCGGATCGACAACAACTCCTCCTCCGTTCGGGTCATTTTTCAAGCGATAATGCGTCACAACAGCACATTCTTTTGCAAACCCCTCGACATGATCGGCTTCCTTAGAGAAAAAAGATTTGGGAATCAACAACGGGAAATAAGCATTGACATGCCCTGTTTGTTTAAACATATCGTCCAACTGACGCTGGATCTTCTCCCAGATCGCATATCCGTAAGGCTTGATCACCATACATCCTCTCACTACGGATTGTTCGGCCAAACCGGCTTTTACCACTAATTCATTATACCATTGTGAGTAATCTTCGCTTCTTGATGTTAAAAACTTGCCCATCTTCTTATTATTTGATAAAACGGGAGCAAATTTAAGGAAAAAAATAGTAGATGTGACCGAATTTGATTATTTTTATTCCATGATCGGCAACAGGTTAAAAAAGAATTATAAAAACAATAGCAAATTTTTTCTTGGTATACTTTTTGATATTAATAATAAAACGAATAAATAAAACAACATGAAATTTTCTTTATACATAGCAGGTCTTGCTTTTATAATAGTATCCTGTTCCACTACCCGGAATTTCAGCTCTATCATGGAGGACGATATCTATTACGTCCCCGGGAAAAAAGCGCTGGCTATCCGGGAAGTAGAAAATCTTACCGGACATGATATCGGGACCGAACAACCGGTCGATCCGACTGTCTTAGCCGGGGAAATCTCCCGTTCAGCAGGTAGCAGTACACCGCCTGCCACCTTCTCGAGTAGTAACAACACGAAGATCAATGCCCGTAGCGGGCAATTGGAGCAAGTGAATATCCAAAGCTTGACCCGGGAAGCAGAAGAGAAGCTTGCCAACAATGAAGAGATCGATATGACCTTGTACGAAAATACCGGATACTGGATCGGAGGCTACCGGGGCCCGGCCAGCGATTTGGCAGAAATACAACGGATCATCAACATGTATCCCGAAGGATTCGCCAATTTCAGCAATGGGCAGGAAATAGCCCTCAACCTTTCGTTCGATTCGGATTGGAATGTCTATACAGATAACGGACGTTACTGGTGGTTTCCGTCCAATACGAATATCAATTTATATTCTTCCCTGCTTTTCGGTACTTATCCGAAATATATCTGGACCATCGTATGGAACAATCCCCGCTTCGACAGTTGGGCTTTCGACGCTACTTTCAACAACCGTTTCAACTGGAGTCTGAATCTGGGCTGGGGCGGTCCGGGCTGGAGCATCGGATTCGGATGGAATTCAGGTTGGTACGATCCTTGGTACGGAGGTTGGTACGATCCCTGGTATCGCCCCTGGTACGGTGGTTACTATCCGGGATGGGGTTATCCACACTGGCATCACCCACATTGGGGACATCCCGGTTGGGATTATCCGCACTGGGGCGGTGGAAGCGGTCATTATCCCAACAGGCCCAACCGGCCTCATTGGGCAGGACAACGGCCTGGATTCGGAGGCGGAGTAAGCGGCATACGCCCAAACGGAAATCGGCCCAACAGCAACAATGGGTTGAACCGCCCGAACAGCACCCGTCCGGGTACAGGAAGTGCGTTACGCCCGGGCACCAGCAACTCTTTACGGCCAGGAACAGGAACAACCACCCGTCCGGGCAGTTCAACCGGAACGATTAACCGTCCGGGCACAACACGCCCCAATACTTCCGGTATCAACCGGCCGACAGGTACGACACGTCCGAATACGACAACTACCCGTCCAGGAACGATCACCCGGCCGAATACAGGCTCGAATATACGCCGGGGAACCAATACGTCCAGTCCCTCACAAGGGGGAACACGTCCGGTAACCCGGCCGTCGACAACCACCCGGCCGTCGACAACGACGAATCGCCCGACAACGACAACGCGGCCATCAACGACGACTAACCGGCCATCTACCACAACCCGGCCTTCAACCACTACGAACAACCGGTATACCCGTCCGTCCGGTAGCGGTTCAGGTAATGTAAAAACTTATAATCGTCCTCAAAATAGTTACAGACCGACTTATAATAACAACAGTTCTTCGAATTATGTTCCCCGGAGATCTTCATCGGCCTCCCGGAGTTCGGGTAGCAGTTATACCCCTTCCCGGAGTTCATCGCCTTCCCGGAGTTCAGGCAGTAGTTACAGCCCTTCCCGGAGTTCGGGTGGTTCCTCCCGGGGCACAGTAAATCGTCCAACTAGAAGATAAACTTAAACCAGTACATCATGAAAAAAGTAATCATATTATCCGTTCTTCTGGGATTCACATTTGCTTCACAAGCCCAGACTTTCGAGGATGCCGTACAATTTTCAAGGATACAGAACTGGGGAACAGCCCGTTCGGCAGGTATGGCGGGTGCCTTCGGAGCTTTGGGGGGTGATCTGTCAACCCTAAGTTCCAACCCGGCCGGTATCGGCGTTTTCAGGAAATCGGAAATCTCCATTACGCCCAGTTTAAATTTTGCCAACACCAAGGCTACCGACTATAGTCCTAAAGATAATTCTTTCCAATTGGGAGATCTGGGAGCTGTATTCGCTTTTTATTCTCCCAACTTCGACTGGAAAGGCATCAATTTCGGTATCAATTATACCAATTTGAATAATTTCAACCGAAAAACCGATCAGGTGATCTGGAACTCCTCCACCTCTTTGCTGGACGTATTGGCCGCAAGCAGCGGAAATTATCCCTCCGATGAATTGAATTCTTTCCGCAACTATCTGGCTTATCAATGTTACCTGATCAACCGGAACAAGGATGAAGAAGATCCTAATTTCGGCTACTATCACTCTATCTTCCATAATGGAGAAATTGTGGCCCAGACCAAACGCATGAAAGAAGACGGTAACCAGGGAGAATATGCTTTTTCTTTCGGTACCAATTATAAAGACAAATTGTACCTGGGATTGACCATCGGTATTCAGTCCATCTGGTATAAAATGCATTCCGGATATACGGAAGCTCCCTCCGAAAATTCACCCAGTGGATTAGATTATTATACTTATTATGAATATAAGAAAATGAATGGAGTGGGTACCAATCTGAAATTCGGGGTAATTTATCGTCCTATCCCGGAAATCCGGTTAGGAGCTGCCATCCATACCCCGACCTGGTACAATATGAATTACAGCATGGCCACTTCGATATACTCGTCTTTCTATACGTCACAAGATCCGTCAAATGGCAGAGAGGGCTACGAGTTCGATTTTTACAGTCCGGACTATTCGGTAGATTTTAATATGCGTACCCCCTGGCGGGCTATGTTAAGCATGGCCACGGTACTCAACCAAAAGGCTATCGTCAGTGTCGATTACGAATATGTCAATTACCAGAATGCCAATATCAGCGAGATTGAAGACGATTATGACGGTTCTATGGAACAAACCACCAACCAGGACATCGAAGATTATCTTCGTGCTACCCATAATTTCAGGGTTGGTGCCGAATATCGTTTCAACAGTCTGTTCAGCCTGCGGGCCGGTTATGCATTCTGGGATTCCCCCTACCACAACGAAACTCATAAAAATTATAACCGCATTCAGGCTTTTACTGCAGGAGCCGGCCTCAATTTCGGTATGTTCTATTGTGATGCAGCATTTATTCATAAGTTCTCGGAGAATGAAACCGTATTTTATTCCTACTACGACATTCAAGCCGAACCTGTAAAAAACAAATACCTAAGTAATGAAGCCCGAATCACGTTGGGAATCAGATTCTAAAAACAAGATCAAAGCGCTTTTAAGCAACAAGGGTTACAGCGGTTAGAATTAACATCTGTAACCCTCGGTATTTTCGATACTGTCTGGAAGTCAGACAGGAACAATATTCCTTTCGAAAGTTTTACAATACCGATATTATTACCGGAAGGATAAATTAATTCTTTTTCTGAAATAAAAGGAAGTGGTTTATTCAGCTAATATATACTTGTTCATCATGTGATATGCGGAAAATGATTAATTTTGTAACTGCCAAATGAAAGAACTCAAATGATATGGTATTACATAATTCCCTATTCCGTTCAGGAACCATTTACGATGTCCCCGATATTATCGGACTTATAGAACGCCGTATTGAATGGATGGATTGTAACGGTATAAATCAATGGAATAAAAGCCATTATCGTGAACGTTATCCTGACGGTTATTATATTCAGGCTGCTGAAAAAGGATTGCTGTATGTATTGACTGCTAAAGACAGCAATCGGATTATAGCAGGTGCTGTATTGTTAACGCAAGATGTCCGTTGTGGACAATCGAATGGCAAAGCATATTATGTTCATAACCTTGTAGCTGCTATCGGAGAAAAGAATGCCGGAAAAGAGATTCTCCAACGAATAGAGGAGTATACACGATTGCAGGGTATGCACTTTGTGAGGCTCGATTGTATAGTAGGCAATCAAAAACTGAATTCATGGTATGAAAAATTAGGGTATGAATATGTTAGAACGATAACAGATGGAGAATATCAGGGCAATTTGAGAGAAAAAAAGCTACAAGTATCGACAACGTAATTTTGGTTGCTGGCGAACAATCTGTCACTTCATCAGAGCTATGCGCCTTTCCCATATGTAAAACTACCATTGTTTCATCACACGATTATTTGATAAACCCTTGTTTTCTCGCCCCGAAGATCATAGCAGCAACCCATATGATTACCCCCAAACCATTCACCATATCCGATATTGTAGTGCATAAATTCAAAGTTTTGAATCCGGAAGAGACGGCTGCTGTAAATGTATAATAGGGAAAGATTTACCGAAAGAATCAAATTCATCCCGTCCTATAACCTTATAACCCATATGCAAATAAAATCGGTAAGCCTGTGTGTTATCTTCATTAACATCCACTTTATAGGTATTACATTTGTTGATGGCATAATCCACAAATGCTTTACCGTAGCCGTGTCCTTGCTCTTCGGGCAGTACGAACAACATTTCCAGCATATTATCGCTTAATCCCATAAATGCGGCAATCCTTCCGTTCTCATTGCGTATGACAAACAGTTTGACCGCCAGGAAATATTGGTCTCTCACTAAGGGTTTGAAGTATTCGATATCTTCTTCCTTCAGAAAATGATGAGAACTACGTACTGATTTTTCCCATACGATCAATAATTCATCTAAAATTTCGTCTGATAAGGATTGCAATTTTTCTATTTTCATTTTTAAGTGAATGCAATATGTAAAACGACAGGCAAAGTTACGAAAAATACCACATAATATAAGTCTTTATAGTTTTATTTACTACCTCCTGCTTACCTGTCGGTACTGTTTTTGATTCATTACTTGTTGGAAGAAGGAGTTATAAAAGGTGTATCCTGCCCTTTATAACTCCTGTAATTCTATTAATTCTTGTAACTCTAATTCCCTCGATAAATTTTGCCTGTTGCTGATAAGATAACTAAAAATGAATTATTTTTGACCACAAAATTCAATTTTATGAACGTAAAAGCCAAGGGGTATATTTTAGGCGCTGTTGCAGCGGCCACTTATGGGATGAATCCGTTATTTGCCTTGCCGTTGTATAAAGCAGGTATGAATCCGGATTCGGTTCTTTTTTTCCGTTATCTTTTTGCCATACCCGTGTTGGGGATGATGATCGTGGCAAGGGGGAGAAGTTTTAAGCTGAAACGTAAAGAAGTGTTGCCCTTGATCATAATGGGATTACTGGTAGCCCTTTCCTCGCTGGCATTGTTTCAGAGTTACAATTATATGGATGTCGGTATTGCCTCCACTTTGTTGTTTGTCTATCCTATCCTGGTTGCATTGATCATGTGGATCGCATTTAAAGAAAAATTAACCTTACCGACAGTATTATGTATCTTACTGGCCTTGGGAGGTATCGGCCTGCTATATAAAAGCGGTGACGGTAGCACACTTAATCTGACAGGAATTATTTTGGTGATGATTTCTGCCCTATCCTATGCTATTTATATTGTAGGAGTGAACCAGTCGACCCTGAAGAATTTAGCGACGCTTTCGTTGACTTTCTATGTTTTACTCTTTGGATTAGTCTTATTTTTGGTCCGGGTCGATTTCGGCCAAAGTCTTCGTGTGGCTGAAACCTGGTATTTGTGGGGTAACCTGATCGCTTTAGCTATTTTTCCAACGGCGATTTCATTTCTTTGTACTACCCAGGCCATACAATATATCGGTTCCACCCCTACAGCTATCTTGGGGGCTTTAGAGCCTTTGACCGCTGTCTTCTTCGGAGTAGTCGTTTTCGGAGAATCCCTGACACTACGGTTGAGTTGCGGTATGTTGATGATTATTCTCGCAGTCACTCTGATTATTGCAGGAGGAAATATTACCATTTATCTGGTGCGTTTCAGGAAATTATTTCCCAGACTCCCGATCAAAAGAAAAAAATGATTTTTAATAACACGAACAGTGACCGAAAATCACAAACACGTCTTCCATAGACTGTATGTTTTGTGGGAAGTATGCAGTCTATAAAGACATAAATAAGATAAATTCGTATCTTTGTATCGTTAACCACGCACGGCAAACGTATCCATATGGTGCAGTTGACCATTGAGTTGATAATGAATCAAACGATGAAAACTAACCATATAATATATACGTTTTCTATCCATCCCACAAATTTAAACGAATTATTCTCCCGCGCTAGTCATTCAACCATAAAATTTATGAATCAGACAGCTCTTCCATTTGAAAATATTACTTTTGCGGTAGATTAAAAACAATAGGACGATCTATTCGGAGAGAAAGAAACAACAAAAATTATGGTAAAAAAATTTTATATAGAAACCTATGGTTGCCAGATGAATGTGGCTGATAGCGAAGTTGTAGCAGCCATTCTGACCGCCGCCGGCTTCGAACATACAACCGATAAGAACGAAGCGGATGTCATTCTGGTGAATACTTGTTCTGTACGGGAAAATGCCGAACAAAGGGTAAGAGGCCGGGTACAGGGATTCTCGGAAATCCGGAAACGCAACCCTCACCTCCTGGTAGGCGTGATGGGTTGTATGGCCGAACGCCTGGGGGCGAAACTCTTCGAAGAAGAGAAAAATGTCAATATCGTCGTCGGTCCCGATGCTTATATGGACCTGCCTCTATTGATCGAACAGGCAGCACAAGGCAAAAAAGCCATCAATATCGAACTTTCTACCACCGAGACTTATAAAGACATTTGCCCCTCGCGCATAGACGAGACGGCGATTTCGGGCTTCGTATCTATCATGCGGGGATGTAACAATTTTTGTACGTACTGTATTGTCCCGTATACCCGTGGACGGGAACGCAGCCGGAGTCCGCACAGTATCGTCGGCGAGGTGATCGATTTGCAACGCCGGGGATACAAAGAAGTCACTTTATTGGGACAAAACGTCAATTCCTATCTTTATAAAGACGAACAAACGAGGGTCGACTTTCCGGCTCTTCTGGAATTAGTAGCCCGTACGGTCCCGGATATGCGGATTCGTTTCGCCACCTCACATCCCAAAGACATGAGCGATAAAACCCTGGAAACGATCGCCCGTTGGCCCAATATCTGCAAAGCCATTCACCTGCCGGTACAATCGGGAAGTAATTCTGTCCTGAAAGATATGAACCGCAAATATACACGGGAATGGTATCTCGACCGGATCGCTGCCATTCGCCGCATCGTCCCCGATTGCGGCATCTCGACAGATGTATTTGTGGGCTTCCATAACGAAAGCGAAGAAGATTACCGGCAAACACTGGAATTGATGCGGGAAGTGGGGTTCGATCTGGCATATATGTTCAAATATTCGGAACGCCCCGGTACCCAAGCTTCCAAAAGCCTCCCGGATAACATCGACGAAACCACGAAAGGCAGGCGTCTGCAGGAACTGATCGACCTGCAAACCGGATGGTCGCTGGAAAGTAACCGCCGCGATATCGGTAAAACTTTCGAAGTATTGGTAGAAGGCGTATCTAAAAAGAGCTCCGACGAGATGTTCGGACGGAGTAGTCAGAATAAAGTAATCGTTTTTCCGGCTAAAAATATTCCGATCGGTTCTTTGATTCAGGTTAAAATCAAGGATTGTACTTCCGCCACACTCATCGGAGAAATTGCCAACACACAATAAGAGACGCCATGACGAACTTTCGAAAATTACAAAACGAAGAATTGAACCGGATCAGTACCGAAGCCTTCAAAAAAGCTCCCAAGCTCCCGGTGGTCATCCTATTGGATCATGTCCGCAGTCAGAATAATGTAGGTTCGGTCTTCCGAACCTCCGATGCTTTCCGCATCGAAAAAATCTTTCTCTGCGGTATCACCTCCACTCCGGAAAACAGGGAAGTGCATAAAACTGCCCTGGGAGCCGAAGATGCGGTCGATTGGGAATATGTCAAAGATACCACAGAAGCGGTCGATCGGTTGAAAAAGGAAGGTTATCGGATTTTTGCCATCGAACAAGCCGAAAATACCACTTCGCTGGAAAACTTTTCTCTGTCACCCGGTCAGAAATATGCGCTGATCTTCGGGAATGAGGTCAAGGGGGTGCAACAAGAGGTAATCGATCTGTCCGACGGTTGTATAGAGATTCCCCAATTCGGGACGAAACACTCTTTCAATATCTCGGTGACTGTCGGGATCGTCCTTTGGCAAATCATCGCTCCTCTTCTGGGAACCCTGAAAACCGATTAAAAGCCCCAAAGGCTGACCGGCGAAGTCACACACTTCGGTCCTGAACCCGAACTTTAACTCCGCCGGTCTTCCGATCGGTTTCTGCAAGGAAAGCCAGTTACCAAAAATGGGGCATTACATTTCTCCGGACAATGCCTTGAAGATCTTTACCGCTTCACAAGCTTCTCTGACATCGTGCACCCTTAAAATATTCGCTCCTTTCAGTAAAGAGACCGTATTCAACACAGCGGTACCGTTCAATGCTTCTGCCGGTGAATTACCCAGCAATTTGTAAATCATCGATTTTCTGGAAATTCCGACCAACAGGGGATAACCGAGGTCCTGAAAATGCTCCAACCCATTCATCAGCTCATAGTTGTGTGCCAAAGTCTTACCGAAACCGAAGCCGGGATCCAGAATAATATTATCAAAACCTTCGGCATTCAGGCAAGCGATCCGATCTGTCAGAAATTTCCTTACTTCTTTTACGATATTTTCATAATGAGGATTTTTCTGCATCGTCTGTGGAGTCCCCTGGATATGCATCATGATGTAAGGCACACCGGTCCGGGTCACATAATCAAACATCCCCTCATCCATCGTTCCTCCCGAAATATCGTTCACGATAACAGGTCCCTGAGCAGCGACGATTTCTTCGGCTACTTTTGCCCGGAAAGTATCGATCGAAACGATCGCCTCCGGATAATGTTTCCGAATCAGTTCCACCGCCTGCAACAAACGTCTGATTTCTTCCCGATCGTCTACATAATCGGCTCCGGGACGGGTAGAATAAGCCCCGACATCGATCATATCCGCCCCTTCATCCATAATCTGATGAATGCGTTCGACAATTTTTACCTCACTCAGGTATCTTCCACCATCATAAAAAGAGTCTGGAGTTACATTCAGTATCCCCATCACTACCGGAACAGTAAAATCCAATTCCTGATTTCCTAACTTTATTGTTTTCAATGCTTTCAATTTATTATAGTTCTTTTTTCTTTTCCATCTTTCTTTCTAATCCTCAATCTTTCACCTCAATCTTTTTTACTTCTCAAATCTATTCATTAATTTTACACGTTCAAAATAATAACAAATTTATCGTACCGTTTTTATTTTGTCTGTAAAGTCTATAAACCCGATTTTATCGGTACGTTTTTAATTATTTAACACTATGCCTGAAACAGCTCGAGAATACGATATAGTGATCGGAACATGCAGCGATATCTTTACCAAAAAGATGCACGACTATGGAATGGCCTGGAGAATTTTACGGCCGACATCGATCACCGACCAAATATTTATTAAAGCCAACCGGATCCGGAGTATCGAAGAAAAAGGGGTCTGCAAAATCAACGAAGGGATTGTCCCTGAATTTATCGGTATCGTCAATTACTCCATCATGGGGCTGATTCAGCTGGAATTAGGACCGGGAGAAGATATCCCGACCGATCAGCAACGGATTTCCCAATTATATGAAAACTATTTTCAAAAAGCCAAAGCCCTGATGCTGGATAAAAATCACGATTACGGTGAAGCGTGGCGAAGTATGCGGACCAGTTCTTATACCGACCTGATCCTGATGAAAATCAACCGTACGAAACAGATCGAAGATAATCAGGGCAACACCTTAATTTCGGAAGGCATCGACGCAAACTATTACGATATGATCAATTATGCCGTATTCGCTTTGATCCGGCTGACTGTAGAAAATGTCAATCTATAATAAACACAACCATATGAAATTATTGAGAAATATCTGCCGTATTTTAGTCGGTATTGTATTTATTTATTCTGGTTTTGTAAAAGGAGTGGACCCGCTCGGTTCAGACTACAAGTTCACCGATTATTTCAATGCTTTCGGCATGAGTTGGATGGGATTCAGTACCCTGTTTTTCTCCTTCTTGCTCTCTATGGCAGAATTTCTTATCGGTATCTGTCTGTTCCTGAATATCAAGATAAAAACAGCTGCCTGGGGAGCCATTTTGTTTATGGGATTTTTTACTCCTCTCACCCTGATCCTGGCTATCAAGAATCCGGTCACAGACTGCGGATGTTTCGGGGATGCCCTGATCTTAACCAATTGGGAAACTTTCTGGAAAAATATCATTCTGCTGGCGATGACATTAGTTATCTTTTACACAAGAGATAAGTATAAACCGATTTTCAACTTTCTGGAACAAACTGTGGTTTTAGTGGGGACGGTTATTTTCATGTTCTGTGTACAATGGTACTCTTTCCGTCACCTGCCTATCGTGGATTTCCGTCCCTATGCTATCGGTAAAAATATCTCCGAGGGTATGGCCATCCCCGACGGAGCTCCGCATGACGAATATGCGATTACGCTCAAATACAAAAACAAACAGACAGGAGAAGTAAAAGACTTTACAGAAGAAAACTATCCCTGGCAAGATACCGTAAACTGGGAATATGTCAGCTCGGATCAGAAACTGATCAAAGAAGGATATAAAGCTCCGATTCATGATTTCGTCATCGAACATCCGGAATTGGGAGACATCACCCAGGAAGTATTAGAAGATAATGGATATACCTTTTTGGTTATCGCTTACAACATCAATAAAACCGATCCTGAAAATCAGGAAAAATTGAACCGACTGGCAGCATATGCCAAAGATAAAGGTTACCGGTTTTATGGTTTGAGTGCTTCTGCCGCCGATGATATCCGGAAATATACCGAAGCTCATCAGGTAAATTATGATTATTGTTCAACCGATGAAATACAGTTGAAAACGATCGTACGCTCGAACCCCGGCTTGATCCTTTTACGTCAGGGGACTATCCTCGACAAATGGGGCCACCGGGATCTGCCGGAAGTGGAGGAATTACAGAACAAAGACTTAGCTTCCTATTGCCTGCAAGAACAACAGGCTATCACAGACAGATATCTGATCTACAGCCTGATTATGCTCTATATCGCCTGCATATTTCTCTATATAATCCGGAAATATAAAAGGATGATAAAATAAAGAAAGAAATCAAACTGACAATTAAAGAATATAAAGCAATTTAAAACAACGAATCATGAGAAAAAAAATTGTTGCCGGTAACTGGAAAATGAACAAAACCCTGCAGGAAGGGATTGAACTGGCTAAAGAGGTAAACAGCAAAGTAAAAGCTGCTAATGCAAAGGATGTGAAGGTCATCATCGGTACCCCTTTCATTCATCTGGCCGAAGTAAGTAAAATGGTAGATCCTGCAGTCATTGCCGTATCTGCACAAAACTGCGCTACAGAAGTCTCCGGAGCATATACCGGTGAAGTATCCGCAGCTATGGTGGCCTCTACCGGAAGCCGGTATGTCATTCTCGGTCACTCTGAAAGAAGAAGCTATTACGGAGAAACCGATGAAATCCTGGTTAAGAAGGTACAACGTGCCCTGGAAAATAACCTGGATGTCATTTTCTGCGTCGGAGAAGTTTTAGCCGAGAGGGAAGCCGGCAAACATTTCGAAGTAGTAAAATCTCAATTGGTAAACGGTTTATTCAACCTCTCTGCCGATCAGTTCGCACACATCGTCGTAGCTTACGAACCGGTGTGGGCTATCGGTACCGGCAAAACAGCCACCTCTGCACAAGCTGAGGAAATGCATGCCTTTATCCGTAAAACCATCGCCGACAAATATGGTAAAGAAGTAGCCGACAACACCTCGATCTTATACGGCGGAAGCTGCAACCCCAAAAATGCCGACGAACTATTCTGTCAGGCAGACGTCGACGGTGGCCTTATCGGCGGAGCTTCCCTGAAAGCCGACGATTTTATGGCTATCATTACGGCACGGCAGAAGCATTAAAAAAGCTAAAGGCAAGGAAGCTAAAGGCTAAAGGCGAAGAAGCATTAAAAGCTATAGACAAAAGGTAAGAAAACCCAAAGCCTATAGCTTTTTTGCTTTTAGCCTATAGCCTTTCATCCTTTTACCTTTTTTCCCCATACCCCATCATCTGTCCCAGAAAGTCGTCGGGATAAGTGATTCCGACATCGATAATTTTTCCATCTTGTTCGACGAGGCGATATTCAGGGTTGATAAAACCGGCATATGGAGCCACTCCCAAAGCTTCGTAACGGGTCAACACTTCACGGTGTAACCGACGGTCGACGTTTACTCCGTAGGTCTCGATCAATTTCCGGGCTCCCTCGAAATCTCCTTCCGATTTGATCCGCTGTACTTCTCCCAGCAATTGCCCGAAAAGTACTCTTAAAGCATCGAAATCACGAATGATAAAATAGGTCTTACCTGCCCTTTGCACTTTCTCTATTACATTCGCTTCTTTCCCCTGTTCATAAGCCCAGGCGGCTATCGTCTGGCGGTTACGCATGTGGGATTCCTCAAGCCGGTCTCCGAATTTAATGCGGGTGAGTTGTACCAGTAAACCGTTCCGGATATAGCTGTTGTATTCCGCTTTAGCCACTTCCAACGAAGGGATAATTCCCAGTTCGACCAATTTGGGATCCATGATATAATAGAGGGCGAACAAATCCGCCCGGGCTTCTTCTATCGTAGAATAATAATTACGCAATGCTTCGGTAGTCACACCCGGCAACATTTTTCCCGACCCATGACCCAGACATTCGTGAAGATCGGTATGCACATTACTCCCGATAGTTCCCCATTCACGAGCCAAACGAATTTCTTCGTCCGAACCGGCAAACTCGTCGATCATCCCGGAAGATTTAGCTGCCATATCATAGGCATAAGTGATATTGTCCAAAGTCACCGATTTACTTCCGTAGCGTTCGCGGATCCATTCGGCATTGGGCAAATTGATCCCTATCGGAGTAGCCGGATGACAATCTCCGCCAAGCATAGCCACCTGCATAACACGAGCAGTGATGCCTTTCACTTCTTGTTTCTTAAATTCTTCGCGAATAGGGGCATGCTGTTCGAACCACAGTGCCTCTCCGGCCAGTTTACGGGTGCGTTCTCCGGCTTCCTGATCGACGATCTCCACCACCGATTCCCAACTGGCCTTATAAGCCAGAGGATCCCCGTATACCTCTATAAACCCGTTGATAAAATCGACCGGGGCCTGATCCTCTTTCAACCATTCGATCGAATACCGGTCAAAAAGTTTTAAATCTCCCGTTTTATAGTAATCGATCAATAACCGAATTACTTTCTGCTGCTGTTCGTTATAAGCATAGGGTATCGCTTTTTCAAGCCATGCTACGACCCGGGCCAATTCCTGACCGTACTTTCCTCCTATTTTCCAGACTGCTTCCCGGATTACCCCTTCCTCTTTGACCAGGGTCGAATTCAATCCCCGGGATACCGGACAGGAATCCTCTTCACCGGAAGTGCGGTAAAATTCTTCGACTTCCCGCTGGGTTACATTCATATAATAATTATTAGCCGAAGCCCGGATCAAATCTTTCCCTTCGTCCAAAACCACCCGCTTGGCCATATAACCGGAGTCGAACATAACTCGTTCCAATTCGGGAAACACCTCCGGAATACCGATCGACGCCAACAATTCCTGAAAATAAGTCTTAGAAAAACCAGGGATAAACTTATCCATAGAATAGTGATGATGGATGCCATTGGCAAAGAACACCTTCTTCGTATAAATCAGAAAACGCCCGAACTCATCGGTATTCCGATCCCCGGGATATTCCCGGACAATCCGTTCCAGAATCTTCCGGATACGCAAATTATACCGGTTATTCTGATCCCATAGTATATCCCGGCCTGCCAAAGCAGCCTGACTCAGGTAATAGACAAAGATCTTTTCCCGTAATGGAAGTTGCCCGAAAGCCGGTACCTGATACCGGAGAATTTTTATATCGTCGAATTGTTCTGTTAAAAAATTAAATTTATCTTCTTCCATCTGTCTTGTATATGTTGAATTAATTGGTCAGATTCTCTTCATACCACCACTCTTCCTTTTTTAAAACCAGAGCATCACAGGAAGCATCGGGCCCATAAAACATAAAATAGCCTTCATATTTCGGATCTGTAGGAGCAAGATGATCGAAAAGGATACGTTTTCCGTTTTTATCTTGTTTCAAAAGCATACTCGCATCCAGCGCATATTCAAAGGTCAGAGAAGCACTTCTGCTCTCTCCTTTTCTCAAAAGAGGATGATTATAAGTGACCGTTCCGTCGGGATGGAAACAGGCCACCCATACCGCTTTCCGGTTGGTATTCCGGGTTTTCGACCATCCCAGCAAAAGTACATACCCCTGCTTCTGATGTTCGAAAGGGACAAAATCATAAAACAACCAAGCCATCCGATCTCCGGGCAACGCTTTGATCAGGTAACTCCGCTCCGGATTTTTAAAGCGGAATAAATTATAAAAGGCCTGCCCTTCGCGCAGAGGTACGGCCCAGGAAAACAACTCGATCCCTGCATCGTCCGATCTCTTATACCCCAAATATTTCACAGGCTTTTCAGTCCGATAACTACCGAAAGCCGAAGACCGTATAAAATATTCGATCTCGCCGGCATATTCCAAGCGTACCGAATCTTCGGTCGCCGTCTTGATTTTTTCCAAGCAGATGACAACACTATCCATTTGTGCCCGCACCGGCCCTCCGGCCCCCAATAGTACCCCCAGAATCCAAAACCATTTCATACCCCGAAGTTTTCTGTTCCTATTCTTCATTGAATCTTTCCAGAATTTCGCCGGAAGCTTTGATGGCATTTTTATACCATTTGAATAAGATTTCATCCTTCGCCCGATCGGATAAATGCCAGTCGATACCGCTCCCGCGCAAACGACGGGTAACACTGTACATCGTAATAGCCGCACAAACACTCACGTTCAGACTTTCGGTAAACCCATACATCGGTATTTTTACAAATTCATCTGCCTGTCCGATAACCAAATCGGACAAACCGGTTAATTCTGTCCCGAAGAAAAAAGCCATTTTCCCTTTTTCCAAATCGATATCGTCTACAAAAATATCGTTGGCATGGGGAGTCGTAGCCAAGATACGATAACCTTCGGCCCTCAACTGATCGATCGTAGCCTGGGTATTGTTTTCCAGTTCTTTATGCCGGTGAATAGACAGCCAATCCCGCGCACCCTGCGAAACTGTGGAAGTCATATCGTATGAATTCCGGTTTTCGATCAGGTGGACATGTTGTATCCCATAACAATCGGCCGAGCGCATCACCGCACTTTGATTATGCGATTGAAATAAATCTTCCAACACAACCGTTACATAATCGGTCCGCTCCTGTATCAACCGATCGAACAGAGCATTTTTTTCATCGACGACAAAATCCCGTAAATATTCTACTTGTTCTTTGATGGATTTCATAATAAACACAACAAGATTCAACGATTCTCAGCAAAATACTTCCAAAGGGGAGCTGCGTGAGTCGCCTGTATGATTTCATTTTTCAGTAAGAGAGTTCTCACTTGTTCCGGCCTTAATACTTCCACCACAATGTCTTCGGTCGGTTCGAGATGCCTCTCCATCACCTTCTCCACTCCGGTAGCCAAGAAACAATAAGTCAGGTTATTATGCGTTCCGGGATTCGCACTTATGATCATGTAGCTCTGCCATTCTCCGTTTCCGAAATCGGTTTCTTCGAGTAATTCCCGTTTGGCTGCTTCTAAAGGACTGGCATCTGTAGGATCTACAACCCCGGCACACAATTCATAATCAACCCGTCCGATTCCGTGCCGGTATTGTCTTTCCATGATCATCCCCCCTTCCTTAGTAAGAGCGATCACACAAATCCAGGCCGGATATTCCAATACATAATAAGTAGGAATGACATTACCGTTCGGCAATTGCACTTCATCCCGGCGGGCTGTAAACCAGGGTTCTCTGGCGATATACTCCGAACGGAGTACCTTCCAATTCTCTATTTTCTGTTTTTCCATATACAATCCCATACAAAAGAAGGGGTGCTTTTTCGAAACACCCCTTCTTTTATCTTAATTTCCTGATCAGAATTTTTCTGCCAATTCAGCGCCTGCTTTGAATTTAACAACTTTCTTAGCCGGAATAGTAATCGTTTTGCCAGTCTGTGGGTTTCTACCGCTTCTAGCACTTCTTTCAGATACAGAAAAAGAACCGAATCCGATCAATGCCACTTTATCACCACCTTTCAGTGCTTCACCAACTGTTTCTACGAAAGCTTCCAGAGCTTTTTTAGAATCTGCTTTTGTTAAACCTGCCTTTTCAGCAATAGCGTCGATTAATTGAGCTTTATTCATAATATTAATTTTTAGGGTTAGAATTTTAAACCTCTCTCTAAAGGCAAATGTAGCAATTTTATTGAGGATGTCAATACTTTTCAAAAAAAAAATCCATTTTTTTCAAAAAAAATAACAGGCTTTCTGCTCAGAAGATATTTTCGGCACATTTTTCGCCATCCATGGCTGCCGAAATGATTCCTCCGGCGTATCCAGCCCCCTCACCACAAGGATATAACCCTCGTATCTCGGGATGCATCAGCTGCTCATTGCGCGGAATTCTCAACGGAGAAGAGGTACGGGTTTCTACCCCCAGCAAAAGTGCCCGTTCGGATACGAATCCTTTGGCCCGTTGTCCGAAATATTGCAGTCCGGCCGCCAAACGCCGATAAACGATCCGGGGCAACCATTCACTGATAGCAGAAGTATGTACTCCCGGTTTATAAGACGTCGCCGGCAAAGTGCTACTGTCCTTTCCGGCCAGGAAGTCGGTCAACCGCTGAGCAGGAGCGAAAAGCCCACCGCCCCCTTCCTCCCATGCCTGTCGTTCCAAGGCTTCCTGAAATACCATGCCGGCAAATAATCCCCGGTAATTCATACTTTCCAATTCGGCCGGGCCGATAGCTGTCACCATAGCTGAATTTGCCCAGGGGGTATTCCGGTAGGAGGAGGACATTCCATTGACGACCTGTTGGTTCGGCCCCGTTGCCGCAGGTACGATTACCCCACCCGGACACATACAAAAGGAATATACTCCCCGTCCGTCTATATTGGTGACAAAATTATATTCAGCAGCAGGTAACCATTTGCCTCTCCCTTCCGGGGTATGATATTGGATGCGATCGATCTCCTGCTGGGAATGCTCTAAACGCAATCCGACGGCAAAATCTTTCGGCTCCATCCGTACCCCCCGCCTTTGCAACATCCGATAAATATCCCGGGCCGAATGGCCGGTAGCTAATATGACATGACGGCTCGCAATTTCCTGTCCTCCGGCAATCACTCCTTGTATACTGTTTTCACGGATTATCAGATCGCTCACCCGGCAACCGAAACGAATTTCTCCTCCCTGTTTTTGAATAGTTTTACGGATATTGACGATCACTCCGGGTAATTTGTCGGTTCCGACATGCGGATGGGCTTCGACCAGAATAGCAGGATTGGCTCCATGATAGACCAAAATTTCCATAGCCCGGCGTACATCTCCCCTTTTCTTCGAACGGGTATAGAGTTTTCCATCGGAAAAAGTCCCGGCTCCTCCTTCCCCGAAACCGAAATTAGAATCCTCATCTACCATCCCGGTCTTATATAAACCATTCAAATCCTTTTTCCGGTCTTCGACAGCCTTTCCCCTTTCCAGTACCAAAGGACGGAAACCACGTTCGATCAAACGCAAAGCTGCGAATAAACCGGCAGGCCCTGCACCGACCACGACCACCGTTTCTCTGTCGGACACATCCCGGTAAGCCGGAACGAAAACCTTTTCTTTCTCCTCGATACGGTCGATATGAAGTCCGGCGACCAGGTTGAACATCACTTCTTTTTGCCGGGCATCGATCGACTTACGGACAATATCTACCCGGCAGATCCGTTCTGCACCGACTCCTGCAACCCGGGCAGCGATTTGCCGCAATGTCTCCTCCACACCTGCCTGCTCAGGCTTTATTCTGATCTGAATTTCTGTATACATATCTCTGATAAATAAGAATGCTGAATATCATTCAAAATTAAAACAAATCGTGAAAATCCGGGCACGTAGTTTACTTAAAGATTGTGTATAATCCTCATATCCCGGATTTTTGGGATCAGGCCGATGTACCAATACATCCGTCAATCCCAATGAAAAACGCAACTCTATTCCAAATTTGAAATAAGGCAGGTAAAAATCCGAACCAGCTCCCATTTCCAGAAAAACATCCCCTCTACGGGTTCGGAAATAAACCGACTTGTCCGGATCGATCTTATCGTGTTTTTGAAAATCGAATTTATAACTGCTTCCTGCAGTAATAAAGGGACGGAAATTATTAATCCGCTTGGCCTTGTATTTCAACATCAACGGCAAAGAGACATAAACCGACTCATTATAAGCATATTGTTTGTTATTTTCAACCTCCGGCACCTGCGTATACACCAGCGAACAGGTAGCGAATTCCAGTCCCGGCAAAAATCTCAGCCCCCAATCATCACCTAATCTCAGTTCAGAAACAATACCCACCAGAAATCCGACATCCAGTTTGCCCGATTCCGCCCTCCATCCATTGGCTCCCGACAAGACGGCTTTATAGTCCATATAATTGATCCCGAGGCTAAAACCGAAATGTAATACGGTCCGGTCACCCCGCTGATAATTCAACAGACTGGTATTCCGCATTATTTTCTGGGCCTGCACGCAACAGGATAAGGATAGGAATAGGATTATATAGAACGCTTTATTCAACATACGGAACGAAAGTAGTTATTTTGATTCTTTTCAACAAATCTTGTCCGATTTTAAAGCTAAAAATTGTAAGTTTGTGAATCATTCGGATAATCATTTTACAATACGATAAAGATGAATAAAATAGCATTAATCACCGGAGCTACTTCCGGTATCGGCCAGGCAACAGCTTTAAAAGCTGCGGAAGCCGGATTCGATGTAATCATTACAGGCCGGAGAAACGACCGTTTACAAGAACTGGCTGAAAGTATCCGCCAGAAAGGAGCCGATGTACTCCCCTTAGCCTTCGATATCCGTCAGTCCGGAGAAGTCGAGACAGCCATTCGAAATCTCGGGGGGAAATGGAGGGATATCTCTGTATTGGTCAATAATGCCGGTTTGGCAGTGGGAGTCGCTCCCATCCAGGAGGGTGTCCTCGACGATTGGGAAAGAATGATCGATACCAATGTAAAGGGCCTGTTATACATCACCCGTGCTGTAGCCCCCCTGATGATCGCCCGGAATACGGGTCACATCGTGAATCTGGCCTCCATCGCCGGAAAAGAAGTATATCCCGGAGGAAACGTGTATTGTGCAACCAAACATGCCGTGGATGCCTTGTCCAGGGCTATGCGGACAGATATGCTGAAACATCATATTAAAGTAACCAATATCGCCCCGGGAATGGTAGAAACCGAATTTTCCATCGTGCGCTACAAAGGAGATAAAGAGGCTGCCGACAAAGTATATCAGGGTATGACTCCGTTGACCAACGAGGATATTGCCGAGACCATCATTTTCGCTATCACCCGTCCGGCCCACGTCTGCCTGAACGACATCGTCATCATGCCTACCGCCCAAGCCAACTCCAGAGACGTAGATAGAAAGTAAAAGGTTAAGCCTTTTACTTTTTTTAATCGAGCTCCAACCCGAATATCGATTTCAGGTCTGCAACGACGGGATTGAGTTCTATAAAATGCCGGAATTTTTCTCCGGCAGTGAATAATTTTTTTTCTTCTGTCGAATTCTGATCGTCGAATAACTTAAATGACAAGGTGATAAAGCCATTGTTCAACAATTTCATCAGTACATTCCGGAGATGCATTTTTAAAGCTTCGAGCTTATCTTGTTGCAACTGGTTATCTACTGCTAAAACAATATTTTCACCGTCGATCTCCGGCCGATGGGTCTTGAGAGCTATGGCAACCGTCGGTTCAGGACGATGATCTTGTATATAACGCTCCAGGGCAGCCACGACCTTCCTTTCGTCGATCACATCACGGGCTTCTACTTTGAATTGTTGCACCTCTGTTTTCTGCACTTTGACGACAGGCTGGGTTTGGCTGATTTGCCTCAGGGAATCCTTTATTTTAAAAGAAGCATCGGGGCGGTGACGGTCATTTTCAGCAAAATGCCTGACCGGTTTAGGAGTAGCGACAGCCTGTCCCCCTTCTGAAGCATTAGCTGCCGTCTGAAATTTACCCGCAAAACCTTCTATTTTCAGGAGAAAACCGACCTCAGAAGCCCTCAGATTTTTTTTTTTAGCTCATTGATCTGGCAGAGTTTGATCAATGCCAATTCGATGCACAGCCGCTTTTCCATGCGTACTTTGTATTGCATTTCACATTGTTCAACGATCTTCAAAGCTTCGTATAGAAAATCTACCTGACAATCCGCCGCCTGTTTGGCATAGCGTGCTTTTATTCCCGCACTGACCTCCAGTAATTGGACGGTTGCCGGATCTTTAGAAACCAATACATCCCTGAAATGCTTTCCTAAGCCGGCAATCAGATTCCCGCCATCGAATCCTTTTCCGATGATCTCGTTGAAAAGTAAAAAGGCTTCCCCCACTTTTCCGGCATTGAACAAATCGGTCAAACGGAAATAATAATCGTAATCGAGCACGTTCAGGTTTTCGATGACCTTTTCGTAAGTCAGGTTTTTGCCACAAAAACTGACCACCTGATCGAAAATAGAGAGCGCATCACGCATAGCTCCGTCGGCTTTCTGAGCGATCACGTCCAAAGCGGCTTCCTCGGCTGTAATCCCCTCCTTTGCCGAAATATACTTCAGATGCTCGACAGTATCTCCCACTTTCATCCGATTAAAATCATAGATCTGACAACGGGACAATATCGTGGGTAATATTTTATGTTTTTCTGTGGTAGCTAAAATAAAAATAGCATGTGCAGGCGGCTCTTCCAATGTCTTCAGGAAAGCATTGAAAGCCGAAGTACTGAGCATATGCACTTCGTCGATGATGTATACGCTGTATTTCCCTACCTGAGGCAAAATCCTCACCTGCTCTACCAATCCGCGGATATCGTCCACGCTGTTATTGGAAGCGGCATCCAATTCGTGAATATTCAACGAACGCCCGGCATTGAAAGCCTTACAGGATTCGCATTCGTTACAAGGCTCTGCATTGGGCTGCAGATTCAGGCAATTGATCGTTTTCGCAAAAATACGGGCACAAGTCGTCTTACCGACCCCTCTGGGACCGGTAAACAGATAGGCCTGAGCCAACTGATGGTTCACAATGGCATTCCGCAAAGTGGAAGTAATAGCCAACTGCCCCACCACCGTATCGAAACTTGCAGGCCTGTATTTTCGCGCCGAAACAATAAAATTTTCCATAAACAATCAACAATATACCCAAATAACGGATTCACTCCGTCCGGGCTGTAAAAATAGTAAGCTTTCGGCGTATTCGCAAATTCTCCACCCATTTTTGTGGATTTTCTCACCGGAAAAAATACCTGCCGCCATCATCGGGGCAGCAGGTATTTTTAATTTCATTACAATAAAAGGCTGCACCTCGGCATAATCATCCGAATAAGCCCGGTACTTCTGCTCCCGGTTTGTAATTCATTTTAAGTATTCATCGAAAAATTCCTCCAGTTTGTCGAACGGAATAATGTCCGTCCGGTCATACAAATCCGTATGCACGGCTCCGGGAATAATCATCAGTTCCTTGTTGTCACCCTTCAGCTTCCTGAAGGCATCCTCGCTAAAATAACGGGAGTGGGCTTTTTCGCCATGAATGAGTAGCACGGCACTGCGGATTTCATCGGCATACGCAAGTATAGGAGCATTGACAAAAGCCAGTGAGGAGGTCTTGTTCCATCCCAGACCGGAGTTGATGGAACGGGGATGATAGCCTCGTTCGGTCTTGTAATAGTCATAATAATCTTTCATGAACTGTGGTGCGTCGCCGGCAGGCTTAGGATTCATCACGGTGCGGGGATAAGTGCCGGTGCGATAATCTTCCATACGCTGGGCATTGAACTCCTGACGCATTTTATAACGGGCGTCCGCATTGTCGGCAGCATCGAAATAACCGTTCGCCGTACAGCGGCTGATATCGTACATGGTGGAGGCCACGGTTGCCTTGATACGCGTATCGTTGGCTGCCGCATTGATGGCAAAACCTCCCCAGCCGCAGATGCCGATGATGCCGATACGCCCGGCATCCACATCCGGACGCGTCGCCAGGTAATCCACCGCTGCCGAAAAGTCTTCGGTATCGATGTCCGGCGAAGCCACACTGCGAGGTTGTCCGCCACTCTCACCTGTAAACGAGGGGTCGAAAGCAATCGTGAGGAAACCCCGTTCGGCAAGTGTCTGAGCATACAGCCCCGACGATTGTTCCTTCACGGCACCGAACGGACCGCTGACAGCGATAGCCGGCAGTTCTCCCCCGGCGGTCGTTTTCGGTACATACAAGTCGGCAGCGAGCGTGATGCCGTAACGGTTGACAAAGGTTACTTTACTGTGGTTCACCTTATCGCTCTTCGGGAACGTTTTGTCCCATTCCTGTGTCAGTTTCAATTCTTCCATATTCCTGTTACTTTGAGTGTCCTGTGCCGGGCTTTCCGTCAAACCGGAGAGGCAGAGGAAAGCGGCCGTTAAAAAAGTTATCCGTTTCATAACCGATGTGATTTTAATGATTACTGTTTCTTGTTTTCTTTTCACATCGCAAAGTTACAGCGCCCAGCAAAGAGGCCCGGTAGATGGATTACAGATTGTATAACCCCAATCATAGAGATTATCCCATACTTCTTTTATCCACCGTTCCCGTTTCAGACGGACAAGGATAATCAGGCTTTTCGTTCCTGTCAATGTCACGGATATACCTTGCCGGTACGCCTCCTGCAACCGTATTGGCCGCCACATCTTTCGTCACCACCGATCCGGCGGCGATAATGGCATTGTCACCCACGGTCACCCCCCGCAGAATGGTAAAAGTGTCATAATCCGTTCCTTTCCCTATACCAGTCTGCCCATTTCGTATGCCTCCTGCAATTTCGGGCTTCCCTTAATTTCTCCCGCATGCCATACACCGCCGCAAAACAGCGTTCCCTTTACCGTCGGGTTCTCCAGACAATCGAGAAATCCCATGAAATTGGCAACGATACGGTCCATAATCGTTTCATCCTCTTCGGCAGCCGTGGCAATAAAATAGAACTCCTTATTCTTCATTTCGGTATAAGGTCCGCAGCAACGGTCTATCATCATTTTCATCTGAGCACTCATGGCATAGAAATAGACCGGTGTTCCCATCACGATGACATCTGCCGCAAGCATCTTTTCAATCACCTCAGCCGCATCGTCTTTCTGCGGACAGGGCTTCTTATACCGGCTGCATACGCTGCACCCCGTGCAAGGATGTATATTCTTGTCGCGCAGGAAAATTTTCTCTACCTGGTTTCCACTCTCAATGGCTCCGCGCATAAATTCATCGCAAAGCGTGTCCGAATTGCCGCCACGACGGGGACTGGACGATAAAATCAGAATATTCTTCGGCATGGTTTATCTATTTATATGTTTTTTCAAATACATTTACTCCTTGACAAACGGTTTCAGACCCTTGACAGCTTCCGCGGCGGTAATGCGCTTGCCACCATTATCCAGGTCGATGAGGATGTAACGGTCATTGCCCATCCCCAGTTCCTTCATGTATGACAACTGGCGTAACCCGTGACGGCTTTCGATGCGTTCCACCAAATCATGGTGTTCGGCTTCGGTCATGGCATATACCAAATCCACGCATGCCTGGTCCAAAGCCAGAATATCGGTAGAAGAAAGGATACCGACATTCGGGGTCACGACAGGAGCGGCATTCACCCCCTCGCAATCGCACGATACCGACATGTTGCGCATCACATTGACATACGTGATTTGCTTGCCGAAGTAATCGATGACAGCCTTTGTGGATTCGGTCATGCGTTCCATGAATTCCTCTTCACGGATATCCCATTGGTTATCCTGTCCCGGTGTAGTGTGAATCCAGGCCTTTCCGATCCGCCCGTCCGCACAGCCGATACCGATATTCTTGTTGCTTCCGCCGAAACCGCCTTGTGTATGTCCTTTGAAATGGGTAAGCACCACCAGGGAGTTGTAGTCGGTAGTATGGCTGCCTACTGACATTTTTCCGAACCATTTACCACCGTGAACAGGTAATGTCAGGGTATCTTCTTCGTCCAGAATATCTACAGGACAGAATGTCCAGCCGTTCACTTCCAATGTCCGCCGATGTTGTTCGGTGGTATAACGGTCGCCCTCGTAATAGGTATTGGTTTCAACGATATTGGCATCAGACAAATCTTTCCGGAACAGGGCTTTAACCCATTCCCGCGGGATAATGTTCGGTCCGTTCTGCTCCCCGGTATGCAGCTTCACTCCGGTATGTCCCTTGATGTCCGCACTTACCTGTTCATATGCTTCGATAAGTCCTTCAGCACTAAGGTTACGCGTGAAATAGACGATGGACTCGTTGCCGGTACGCTCTTCGTAAGGCACATACTTATTACCGTTTTTCCCGGGAACCGGCTCGGACTGTGCTACGGCAGTCGTTCCCATAACTAACAAACTTGCAATCATAATAGTTGATATTCGTTTCATTGTCATTTGATTTTATTGATTCAGAGTTTCAGATTCCTGATACAAAGTTAAGCGTATACCTGAAAATACAGTGTAGATGAATTACAGATATGATAACCCAAATTACATGATTTCCGGAAAAAACGGCATAAATCTGTAGCCAGGGTTATATTATCTGTAATCGGGGTTATGGGATTATCCGTATCATCCTCTAATTTTGTACAGTGAAAAATAAAGACATAGAGAATATGGATAAGATACTCTATTTGGACCATGTAGATCAGTACAACCGTTTGTACGGTCTTGAAACCCTGCATCCGTTGGTCAGTGTGATCAATCTCAATGAAGCGACCCGCGCGGTGGGCACCATACGTTTTAATTACGGAGTGTATGCCTTGTTTTTAAAACTGGAAAAGGCATGCGACATCAAGTACGGCCGCCAGAAATACGATTACGAAGAAGGGACCATCGTCTGTTTCGCTCCCGGACAAACAGCAGAGACGACGCCGACAGTCGGGCATATACAAACCGATGCCTATGGCATCATCTTCCATCCCGACCTGCTTCGCGGCACGTCATTGAATAAAACGATAAAGAACTACACCTTTTTCTCGTATGAAGTCAACGAAGCGTTGCACGTATCCGGGGAGGAACAGACTATCATTTTGGATTGTCTGAAAATCATACGGAAAGAACTGGAGCATGATATAGACAAGCATAGTAAAACACTGATTGCTACCTATATCGAATTACTGCTCGGTTACTGCATGCGTTTTTACGAACGGCAGTTTATCACGCGCAGCAAAAGCAACCGGGATGTGCTGACCCGTTTCGAGCAGTTGCTGGACGAGTATTTCGAAGGATCCGCCGCCGAGCGGGACGGACTCCCTTCGGTGAAACACTTCGCCGACAAATTGTGTCTCTCATCCAATTATTTCGGAGACATGCTGAAAAAAGAAACCGGAAAGACTCCGCAGGAATATATTCAGGAGAAAATAATCGAAGTGGCAAAGGACCGTATATCCGGCACCCAGGATACGGTAAGCCAGATAGCTTATTCCCTGGGATTCCAATATCCGCAGCACCTGTGCCGCCTGTTTAAGAAACGGGCCGGATGCACACCGAATGAATACCGGGCAAAGATGATTGGCTGAAAGGACAGATGAAAAAGACGTTGGACATAAAGAGCGTGTGTGAATGCAACCGCCGTTTGGGATGTAAAACACTGCATCCCCAGGCAAGTATCATCAATCTGGAACACCCGGATTTGGAGCAGGAAGCCGTGAAATTCGAATTCTATGCCGTGCTGCTCATCGAGGAATGCCCGGACGGCTGTGGCTGCTGCGGTCGCAAGTATTACGACTATTCCAATGCCACGATGGTATTTCTCAAACCCGGGGAAATTTTCCGCATGAACGAAGCGGGCGTGTTACCGGACAAAGGGTGGCTGTTGGCGTTTCATCCCGATTTACTGTACCGTACCTCACTGAAAAATCATATCAGGAACTATACGTTCTTTTCTTATAACAAGGAAGAGGCATTACACTTGTCCGGACGGGAAACGGCAACCATTACGTGCTGTCTTGAAAATATCGAAGAGGAACTGCACCACTCCATCGACACGCACACCGCAACCATTCTCTCACGGCATATCGAGTTGATGCTGGACTATTGCACCCGTTTCTACGAGCGGCAGTTCATCACACGCGAGAATAAGAACAAGACTGTGCTCGAAGAGTTGGAAACCCTGCTCGATGACTATATCGCCTCCGGCAGGTTACAGGGTGCTCTGTTGCCTACATCGGAATATTGTGCCACAGGACTGGGCCTATCCGTCCCTTATTTCAACGATTTGTTGAAATTCGAAACCGGCAAGACGTTGGATGAGTATTTCCAACTGCGACGGCTTGAAACGGCTAAAAGGATGTTGCTCAAAGCGGAAAACACCCCGGCCGTCGTAGCACGGCGGTTAGGCTATACCAGTGTGCAATATTTCAGTCTGTTATTCAAAAAAATTACGGGCATCGCTCCTAATGAATACCGGTATTCAAATTAATCAGATCATTCTACAAAACCATTTCCGCATGCCTCATCGACCGACGATGCAGAATTGGGTGGACTTTCTTACCGGAAAGAGCGGCGGAGGCGGCCTTGCACGGAGACCGCCCGCTGCATTACCGGTCATTATACCCTCTTCCATTTCCTTTCTTTTTTCAGACCGTTAAATGCATGCTGTCCGACACCATCCGTCCATTGGGGGAAGTGGCAAAACAATACGCCTCCACTTTCGATGCTTCCCACTCTTCAGGTAAGGCATATTCCGTTTCGCCCGCCACACCGCGATTATTCAAAGCAACGATACGCACCCGCTGCAAACCGGAAGCCAGCAACAGCCGCCCGTAATCTATCGTTGCCACCGAACCGGCACCGAACGATACTTTATCCATATTGAGCGCGACAAAGGCATTGAATGCCGTACCACGCCCTACTCCGGCAAAACCTTTACGGACAACAGGCAATATACGCCTGCCGAACTGCACCAGAGTCTTCATTTTTGCCCGTTGCTCCAGAATTTCCGGCGTAGGATTGTCTTTCCGCTTAAACACTTTCGCTTTCGCGATATTTTTACGTTTGGTGTAAACCAACGTAATATTACCCACCGATTTGGTAACCTTGCCCAACAAATAAGAATTAAATTCTGCCATGATTTTTAAATTTAAAGTTTAACATAATGAATCACTTGCACATAAATCCGTGCAATTCAGGACCGGGGTCCTGTTTCCGGTCGGTGATATCCGAATGTCCTACGACGTAACGGATGGGATAATGTTGTTTCAGTAACCGGCATATTTCCCGGAGCAGCCTTTTCTGCCGTTCTGTATAACGATGCCAGAAAGTCGCCAATTCACCCGTATCGTCGACATAAACATCCGCCGGAGCGACTTCCACGCCACACTCCGCCACGAAACGCCCCTCTTGCCACTGTAAACGCCCCAGATTATCCAACTCGATGCCGATGGAATAACGGTTCAGATTCGCCCGCCCGCCATAACAACTCCGCCCGGCGTGCCAGGCCTCCGTATCGAAAGGCACCAGCTGGAACAATTCGCCCTGCCGGCCAATGACCAAATGCGCCGAAGCTTTCACTTCTTCTTTTGCCAGGAACTCGGCTGCCGTGCGTGCACTTGTCCCGGCCGTGTAGTGCACCACAATCATATCGGGACCTGACAGCTTCCGGCTGTTTTTCCGGCAAACCAGATGCTGCACGCCACCATCCACCAAACGATGTTTCAAGATTTCCATAATTGCCAATAATAAGATTTATCACTTTCTCATCCGGAAACGACCGACGATATATCCGCCCAATCCGATTTCCAGCAAATCCCAGAACCGGGAGGTATCTTCCGGCATGGGCAAATCGGTAAACATACCCGCCAGTATGACCACAGTAAAGGCAAGCATAATCACCGGACGCCACGAACGCTGCAACCAGTTGCCCTGTGCCTCGCTGCGCAGCACGCCCGACTGCACCTGCAAATGTTCCCGTTCATAATCCACCAAAAGAGTTTCCAGTTCCTGCTTCAACCGTTTTTTCTCGGTCGAAGATATCGACAGGCGTTCTATGACACCGGCCACGGTTTCCACTATTCCTTTCATACGTCAGATTTTAAATGAATACACAAATAACTGCCGGGAGAATAAGCCGTCCCGTCTGCCGAAACGAAAAAACAATACAGGTGGACCGTCCCCGCCGGCAAACCTTCCAACTCTACGGCCACCCTTTGCTCCTGCCGGTAACTCACGGCTTTATCCAACCAAAGGGGCGAATACATTTTCCCTTCGCACAAAGCCACCACCCCCACCCGGTCGGTTGCCCGGACACCCGCCGGCTCCAGACTGTTTTTCCAGGTCAGGACTATACGCCGCCCTGTCTGTTCCGCCAATTCAAGACAATTCATCGGTGGAAGAGTGCCGAACACCAACAGTAACCGGGCCGGATCGAAAAGCGTACGTTCGTTGAACACATAGATGTTCTGTTTCACGAACAGGTTATACCCGTTCATCGCCGTATCTTTGGCCGCCAGCCGCCAGATATCCCGTAACCGGGTATCCTGCAAACGCTGATAAAACCGGACTGCCGCAATCAGACGCAACCGGGCGGTCCGGCACTTCAACGCATCCGGCCTGACCGCCGACAACGGAACAGAACGAATCCGGGTCACTCCCCTCACCCGGTAAAAAATCATGTTCCCGATACGGCCCCGAATCACATTTTCACTCTTTGCCATAACATTTTGTTTTAATAGGTTATACACAAGATCCCGGCCGGAATCAAATTTCGGAAGTAAAAGTAGCACCATCGTCTCCCCCTTTCAAAATCTATTATACAGACAGGGAAATACGTATATAAAGACAGGAAAATCCTATATGGAATAAGATCCGGGTATCCGGACGATATTTGCAGAAAACATTGAAACACTGCTCCACTGCATCGGTTCTCCGTCCAAATATTATATCGGCACGGCATTTGCCCTATACGGAAAATGAAACAGGAGAAACGCTCTTTGCATATGGAGGACGTTTTATCAATGGGATTCTGCATTTTACAAAATATTTTTGTACCTTTGCAATATAGTTTTAAATTAGGTGTTTTGTATATGGTTACTACAAGTGTAAATAAAGAGTGGGTTAAACTAAAGGATTTATCTTCAGCTTTCTCTCGTAGTGCATTTGTAGATGTCTTAAATTACAATGACTATTCACACTTTAATTGGTTGGCATCAAAATATGATACTTTAAAATGCACTACATATTTTGAGCTACTCAAAAAGTCATATTCTTTAATCTCTAAATACTACAGATGTGAGTATGTATATAAAAATGAGTTAATAAAACTTCTTCTAAAAAAATATGGCGCAAGAGACTCGGTTTATTTCAGCGAATTCAGAGTCGGGAACTCTATTGCTGATATGGTAATGTTTAATGGAGAGAGTAAGGCGTTTGAAATCAAAACCGAGTATGATACACCTCGAAGGTTAGATAAACAAATGGAAGACTATAAACGTTTTTTTGATAAATGCTATTTAGTTGTTCCAGAAGACAGATTAGAAGAATACTATAATATAGTCGAACCCACTACTGGGATTATAACAATGAGTCGGGATAATGGACGTATTATTCTAAAGGAAGTCAGATCGGTATATCAGAACGAACACTTTGAACCTAAAACATTAATGTCTTGTCTTAGAACAGACGAATATAAGAATATCACATTGTCTTTAGGCGTTTCTTTGGATGGAGTAGCAGGTTATGATATGTATACATATTGTTACAATGTTATTTCTCATGCAGATTCAGGCAAGGTTAGGGAGTTTTTCTTGCGTGAGGTAAAAAAGCGTAAAAACAATACATCGTTACTACGGAAATACCCTATGTCAATCAGACAAATGATGCTAAGTTTAAATTTGCCGGAAGATAAGGCGAATAAATTATTGAAACAATTGAACATCAACATAAATCATGCATAAATTATGTATTATCCATATCTTCGTGCAAAACAATATGAGCTTAAGGCTTTAAGAGAATTTTCAGCAGAACATAAAGGGCAAGATTCAATAACACCCATTTTAGAGCCGGTAAAACAACAGCCTAATGCATTAGATCTTGCTATAGATGAGATACTTGCCAACGGATTAAAATTTGCACTTATCTTAAATCCTAAAGATGGGGATTTCAAACACCCTACAGTTCATTTTGATGCATGGTCGCTGAATGAAAAATTAATGGATAATGATCATAAGAAGAGTTGGATTCCTGCATTTCTTTATTCCAAACGTAATGCTCATGAAATACCATCAATAATTGATAAGTATAAGTTTGAGCGTGCTATGATTATATTCCGTACCTGTATGGATATGGATGATGAAAATGCATGGGAGATAATCAATAATCCATCTATCGGATATATTGTAAACTCATTCGGCTCTACTATCTCAAGAAGATTAAGAAGTAAATTAAAGGAAACGGGAAAACAAATCATTCGATTAGATGACTGTTTCAAATCAAGGGTTCGTAATGCAGACTATGCACTCGAAGTAGATGAATTGTTTTCTGAGGAACCATTTTTCTATAAAGAAGAAGGCCATTTAGATGGATATTCAGATTACACGACCTTACCATCTGAATATATAGAAGGAGGCATGCTGCCATACGCTTTAGTTATTCACCTTTCCTATAGAAAGAACGAGGAACAATTATATGTTCATCATTTTGTTTCCGATAGCAATGAGACAAATAGTGATATTCGCGGAAAATTCAGAGAAGCTGCAAAGAAAGTCGCACCATTCTATGAAGATAAAAATCAGACAGAAGCGGTTAAAGAAATAATCCAAAAAGCTGATGCTTCCGATGGCTACCCAGGTCTTGGATATTTGAAAAAATTATCTGTAAAGAATCACTTGGAACTAATTCTCTCTTTATAATAACTGTGTATGTATATATGTAAAGATTGTTTTCTTGATGAAGAATTACGTTCCGAAATAAATGCCAATGCTGTTATCAATGGCGTATGTGATGTATGTGGAAAAGAAGGAAAGTTAATGGACTTCTCAGATTTTCATGGTTTCTTTAATGCTTTACTTTCACTATTTTCCTTAACAGATAACAGCAACAAAACAATAGTTGATATTATTCAAGACGAGTGGCATATCTTTAAAGATAAAGATGTTGCAAAAATTTTATTATCTGATATTATATCTACATCCCATTTGGACTACTCTATAGATACTTGTGTAGATTACACAAATGAAATCCAAGATCGTGTTGCAGTTTGGGATAGGCTAAAAAACAGTGTTAAAGAGAATTCTCGCTTTTTTACCAACATGGATGAATTTGCTCAATATGAATATCTTACAGCAGGAAAAAGTTTACATATTGGTCAAAAATTATATCGCTCCCGTGTTACTCCGATTGGTCAGAAAAAGATTAAATGGGATAAAATGGGATGCCCTCCAAAAGAATTAACTACAGCTGGTCGTGCCAATCCTATCGGAATACCGTATTTATATTTGAGTGACTCTGCTAAAACCACATATTTTGAAGTTCGTGCTGTGTATTTAGATAAATTGAGTGTTGGTACATTCAGAATAGAAAAAGATTTGAAGCTAATAGATTTTGTATATGATGTAAATTTATTTTTATCATACAATGATGGTAGTGTCCCTTTAAAAGAAACTATTATTAAAAAGAAAGTTATTGAAGCAATAAGCTCTGATCTATCAAAACCACTTCGCAGATATGATTCTGAAATAGAATATGTGCCCATACAACTTATTTGTGAATATTGCAGACGTATAGTTGATTCAGAAGGAGCTACTGCAGATGGAATTACTTTTGAAAGTTCTTTGCATAAAGGGGGACGTAATTATGTTCTATTTGATGAGTCTGCGGCAAAATGCATAAGAGTGGATTCGCATGAAATAACTCGAATTGATATTGATAGAAAATAATTTGTCACTCCCGCCCATCAAAAGTTTTGCAGAAAACATTGAAACAATGCTCCACACAAGGAGAAAACAGGGTGAAGACAGGTAACATAGCCGTTACACCTCCTATTCATACCCTATTCACACCTTATCCCCGACGTATGTATATAGGGCGTGAATAGGAGATGAATAAGGAGTAATCCCTAACCTGACGCTTTTTAGACCGGCAAATCATCCACAACAGGTTAGTTTATCAAACGGTTAATTTATTGCCGAAGTAACGGCTTCAGTCCGAGTTTTTTCTTGATGTATTTCTCTTATTAGAGAAAGAATATATAACTTTACTTCCCCAAAAGTATCACATGTGACGAATTTTAGTAAAATATGATAATTGACAGGGAAAGACACACTCTCCTCCTTGCCTAATTCAAAATTAATCCATTCCTTTGCAGTATATAACACTGAAAACCATGGCCAATTACATCCGTTTCGACTGGGCGATGAAATGCCTACTTAGGGATAAAGCGAACTTTTCCGTACTGGAAGGGTTGCTGACCACCTTGCTCAACGAGAAAATCACCATCCGGAAACTTCTCGAAAGCGAAAGCAACCAGGAAAGCGAGTTCGACAAGTACAACCGCGTCGACATCCTTGCCGAGGACTCCAAAGGTACCCTGATTCTCTTCGAGATTCAGAACAACAAC